>JALOCA010000004.1 GCA_023227965.1 Lentimicrobiaceae bacterium
AGAACCCCTAGACATCATAGTCTTGGTGAGCCGTTACCTCACCAACAAACTAATGTCACGCATGCCCATCTAAAACCGCCGGAGCTTTAATCCCAAAAGGATGTCCTTTCGGAATGTTATGGGATATTAGCCCGCCTTTCGGCGAGTTGTGTCCCGGTTGAAGGTAGGTTGCATACGCGTTACGCACCCGTGCGCCACTCTCATCCAGATATTGCTACCCGGAATCCCGTTCGACTTGCATGTATTAAGCCTGCCGCTAGCGTTCATCCTGAGCCAGGATCAAACTCTCCATTGTAAAAAGTTGATCTTTAATGTCTCAAGATTTACTCACTCTTAATTCTCTCTGGAATTCGAGGATATTTGCTACTTGGCTTCTCATTATTTTCAAAGAACTTTTTTCTGTTTTCTCCTCCCGTTGTTTCTTCCGAAAGGGAGTGCAAAATTAATACTTTTTTTAATCCTGCAAGCTTTTTTGAAAAATTTTTTTTAATTATTTTTTTATCTCTTTTTTCAATCAACGTTTGGGGCTGCAAAAGTAAAACATTTTTTATCTCCTCCAAATTTATCTGAAAAAATTTTTGAACATTTTTATAAAGAACCTTTCGTCTAAAGCGGGTGCAAATATAGAACTATATTTTCGAATAAAACAAACCATTTATTTCTCTCCCTGTAATATTTCTTTGAAACCGTTTAAAATGAATTCATTTGATTGAAAAATAATTTTACAATCTCTGTTTCTTTCCGTCTGGTTTTTGACTTTTTTACATATTAAAAAACGTATATATCTGTATTTTAACTATCTGTCATTTTTACTCTTTTTACTTTATGTGCGAGAGTATTATCTTTTGTTTTACTTTTACAGTAATAATTTTTTATTCAGGTTATATTATGGTACGATTGCGTTATATAATTCAAAAAGCACTGTTTTGCAGCATCTTAGTATTTTGTCATTACGTATATGCACAACCTCCTCTCCCCAACAGTGCACTTTCTGCGAAGGATAACAGGTGGTTTACAGGTGGAAATATCGGATTTCAGTTTGGCGATCAAACATTTATTGATATTTCTCCGCTTTGTGGATATAAAGTAATCGAAAATTTTCACGCAGGAATTTCCGCAACCTATAAGTATTATCAGTACAAAAAAGCCTTTTATGATCCTTATCGCGCAAAATGGCTTTCCTATACAGGCAATATCATTGGAGGAAGTGTATTTGCCCGTTACTTTGTTATACCAGAGGTATTTGCCAATTTAGAATACGAAATGCTCTGGCTTTCGTTTGACGATTTTTACGATAATGGCAATACCATCTCCAAAGCCAGAGAAACCCGTTATGTTCCATCTTTGCTTGCCGGAGGAGGCTACAGGCAATATATTTCTGATAAAACAAGCTTTGATATTGTTGTATTATGGAACTTTCTCGAATCGCAGTATTCTCCTTACGATAACCCCATCATACGGATTGGGTTTTCGGTAGATTTATAAATATCAAGAAAGCCATAATCATGAGATTTACGGCTTTCTTGAAACAATTGTAACTACAAAAACTATTCAGGAATACGTTTTAATATTTCCAAGGTTAGATTCCAGAAACGCTGTACACTGGGGATATGCAAACTTTCGTCGGGAGAATGTGCTCCCTTGATAGTAGGTCCATAGGATACCATATCCATCCCCTGAATTTTTTCCCCTATTAAACCACATTCAAGTCCTGCATGTATAGCTAAAACTTTGGGGGTTACCTTAAATAATGATTCATAAGCAGTACGTGTTATTTCCAGTATTTCGCTATCGGGGTTCGGAGTCCATCCGGGATAACCATCGGAATGAGTAAACACCGCGCCCGCCAATACAAAAACACTCTCTACCATGGATGCCACATACATTTTGGCACTTTCCACAGAACTCCGTTGACTGGTAGTAATTTCTATATGATTATTCTTACATTTTACTGAGGCAAGATTTGTAGAGGTTTCCACAAAATCAGGGATATCAGCCGACATGGTAATCACGCCGTGCGGGCAGGCAAGTAATGTATGTATTAGCGTTTGCTGCGTAATTTCATCAAAAATACCGGATGGAGGTACTGTAGGAAGGCAACTGATTGCAAGCCCCGGTTCTGTTATCCTGTATTCAGTTTTGATACTATTTTCGAAATTTTTCACAAACGAAAGGAAAAGCAAGGACTTATCTTTAGGCAAAGTTACCAGCGCCTGCGCTTCTCTGGCAATGGCATTTCTCAGATTTCCCCCATCGAAATCGCTTAACCGCAATCCCCGTTTCGTTCCTTCAAACAACAGACGGGCAAGTATTTTATTAGCATTACCCCTGCCTTTATTGATATCGTCGCCAGAATGTCCTCCCAATAAACCCGACACCTTAATTATATAGGTATCTACATCCGAAGGTACCTGAGCCAACTTAATTGGCAATTTAGCAACGGTGTCAATTCCCCCGGCACAGCCTATAAATAATTCACCTTCGTCTTCCGAATCGAGGTTTAACAGTATTTTGCTGTTCAAATTGCGGGCATCGAGCCCGAAAGCCCCTGTAAGTCCGGTTTCTTCATCCACAGTAAACACACATTCGATGGGTCCGTGCTCAATATCGGTTGCTGCTAGCAATGCAAGCTGAGCGGCTATGCCTATGCCATCGTCGGCACCCAGTGTAGTTCCTTTTGCTTTAACCCATTCGCCATCAATATAGGGCTGAATGGGATCCCTGTCAAAATCATGAACAGTACCGTCGTTTTTTTCACACACCATATCAATATGGCTTTGCAGAATAACGGATTTTTTCTTTTCAAGCCCGGGAGTTGCCGGTTTGCGAATAATAATATTGCCCGTTGCATCTTTTACAGTGAATAGATTTCTCTTTTCCCCAAATGTAATGAGATATTCTGCAATTTTTTCTTCCTTTTTTGATGGACGGGGAATTTTACAGATTTCGTTGAAAAAGAACCAGAGCGAATCCGGTTGTAATGTAAGTATATCGTTAGTCATGTCCCTTTTTTTATTTGCGGCAAACTTAAAAAAATTTGAGAAATTCAAATACCTGGTTCCAGAAAATAACTTCCCAACAAAAACAACACGATTCTTATTTAAAATTCTATTTATATATGTTACAAACAAGATGTTATGTGTTTTTTCCATCCTGAAACCCATTCGGGGGCATTAATACTTACTAAAATGAAATCATTCAAACTTATTATTTTGCATAATAATTTTGATACCTTTGCTGCAATTTTTCAGACTAAACCCTTTTTAGTTTAAAAATCATAAATTCAATTATTTATAAAAAGTATTTTGATGAATATTCAACTTGAAAACACAGGCGAACTTACAGCTTCTATTACCGTTTTTATTCCTGAAACCGATTATAAGGAAAATGTTAACAAACTTCTGAAAGATTACCAGAAAAAAGCCAATATTCCGGGTTTCAGACCAGGGAATGTACCTTTCGGAATGATTAATCGTATGTATGGAAAAGCCGTAGTTGCCGAAGAAGTAAACAAAATCGCTTCCGAAGCATTAACGAACTATCTTAAAGACAATGCTATTGATATTTTAGGTCATCCCGTAGCCAATACAGAAAAAAGCCCGGCAATAAACTGGGACGAACAAAAAGACTTTACTTTTGTTTTCGATCTGGGTATAGCTCCTTCTATGAATATTGCTTTCGGAAAAGAGATTGAAGTTCCTTATTATCACATAAATATTACTGATTCCGACCTTGACAAACAAGTTCAGGACATTTGTAATCAGAATGGTACGCAAACTGAATCGGAAGTAGTTGCCGACAATGATATTATTACCGCACATTTTGCTGAAACCGATAAGGATGGAAACGATGTTGAAAACGGAATTGCACATTCAAGTGCCTTTATTACCAGCAGGATAAAAGATAATTCCATTAAAGAAAAAATAATCGGATTAAAAAAAGGTGAAAAAATAATTGTTGAAATTAAAAAAGCTTTCGAAGAGTTTGAGCTTACTTATATCCTTGGTGTTGAAAAGAATAAAATTGAAACCCTTCCGGTTTATTTTTCATTGACTCCTGAAACTATCAAACACAACCAGCCCGCAGAACTGAATACGGAATTATTTGGAAAAATCTTTGCAACTGATACACCCCAAACCGAAGAACAATTTCGCGAAAGGGTAAAACAAGATATGAGCAGTCAGCTTGTTAATGAAAGCGAAGGGAAATTTTTACACGATGTGAAAGACGTGTTATTGGAAAAAACCCAACTTCCGCTTCCCGATGCATTTCTTCAGCAATGGCTTCTTGAAATCAATGAAGGAAAAATAACACAGGAGCAACTCGAACAACAGTACCCCAGCTATGCCGAAAGCCTTCGCTGGCAGCTTATTGAAAACAAAATATTAAAAGGCAATAGCATCGAAGTTACACAAGAGGATATGCGCGAGTATGTGAAAGCCATTTTCAAAAGGACGGATACCGAAGAAACACCGGAACAATTGCAGGCTCTCGATCGCATTGCCGACTCTATCCTTGAAAATGAAGAACAAAGCAAACGCATCAACGACAAGATATACGACGAAAAGATGAACATATTTTTCAAAGAAAATTTTACTGTTCTGATCAAAGAAATTTCGTATTCCGATTTTTACGAAATGGTAATTAACCATCACCATTAATATTAAATACCTGTAAAATATGCAAAACAATGAATTTCGCAGATTTGCCATCAAACACCAGGGTATCAGCAGTATAACTTTAGATAAGTTTACTTCTATCACCGGAAGTTACATTTCCCCTACCATCATCGAAGAACGGCAACTCAATATCGCCACGATGGATGTATTCTCAAGATTGATGATGGATCGTATTATTTTCCTTGGCGTCCCTATTGACGATACTGTTGCAAACATCATTCAGGCACAATTACTTTTCCTTGAATCGGTGGATTCAAAGCGCGATATTCAGATTTATCTGAATTCTCCCGGCGGTTCGGTACATGCCGGATTGGGTATTTACGATACCATGCAATACATCTCTCCCGATATTGCAACTATCTGTACGGGAATGGCAGCTTCAATGGGAGCCATTCTGCTCTGCGCAGGCACAGAAGGCAAACGTACCGCACTAAGGCATTCACGCATCCTCATCCACCAACCCATGGGAGGAGCTGAAGGTCAGGCTTCTGATATCGAAATCACTGCCCGTGAAATTCAAAAAACAAAAAAAGAATTGTACGAAATCATTGCCCTGCACTCCAAACAACCGTACGAAAAAATATGGCAGGATGCCGACCGTGACTTCTGGATGACTGCCGAAGAAGCCCGCGAATACGGAATGATTGACGAAGTACTTATCAAAAACAAAAAATAAAATGGCAAAAACTGTTGAACGTTGTTCTTTTTGCGGAAGAAATAAAACCGAAGTGCAAATGCTTATTACCGGCTTAAATGCCTTTATATGCGATGTTTGTATAGAACAAGCCAATATTATTCTGAAAGAAGAATTGCCCTCGCTCAACAAGAATTCCTTTTCGCAAACCGATTTGCGTAAGCCCGCCGAAATAAAAAAATATCTCGATCAATATGTTATTGGGCAGGAAGAAGCCAAAAAAGTACTCTCAGTAGCCGTTTACAACCATTTCAAACGTATCAGCCAGCCTTACGACCGCGACGGACACGAAGTAGAAATAGAAAAATCGAATATTATCCTTGCTGGCGAAACGGGT
This sequence comes from Lentimicrobiaceae bacterium, assembly GCA_023227965.1. Lineage (NCBI taxonomy): Bacteria > Pseudomonadati > Bacteroidota > Bacteroidia > Bacteroidales > Lentimicrobiaceae > Lentimicrobiaceae bacterium. Next base: position 5,711 of record JALOCA010000004.1, read on the forward strand.
ACAGGGAAAACCCTGCTTGCACGTACCATAGCTAAAATGCTGAATGTCCCTTTTGCCATTGCCGATGCCACCGTGCTTACCGAAGCCGGTTACGTGGGCGAAGACGTGGAAACCATTCTTTCGCGCCTGCTACAGGCAGCCGATTTTAATGTGCCTGCAGCCGAAAAAGGAATTGTATTTATTGATGAAATTGACAAAATATCGCGCAAAAGCGATAATCCGTCCATTACCCGCGATGTTTCGGGTGAAGGTGTTCAACAGGCATTGCTAAAACTGCTCGAAGGGTCAGTTGTCAGCGTGCCTCCCCATGGGGGAAGAAAGCACCCCGAACAAAAAATGATAAGCATTAACACCCAGAATATCCTTTTCATTGCCGGAGGTGCTTTCGATGGTATTGACAGAAAAATTGCCGGACGTTTGCAAACCAATATCATCGGCTACAAAGCCGATAAAGAACGGCAAGCTCTGGATAAAAACAATCTTATCCAATACATTGCCCCACAAGATTTGCGAAGTTTCGGACTTATTCCTGAAATTGTTGGGCGTTTCCCGGTAATCTCTCACCTGAACCCTCTCGAAAAATCGGCTTTACGGCAGATACTCACCGAACCTAAAAATGCACTTGTAAAACAATATATCAAGCTGTTCGACATGGATGGCATCAAACTATCGTTTGATGACGATGTCCTTGATTTTATCGTAGATAAAGCCGTAGAATTCAAACTGGGTGCCCGCGGCTTGCGCTCCATCATCGAAAATATCATGACCGATGCCATGTTCGACCTGCCATCAAAAAAGAGTACTAAAAAATTTCATATTTCAACCGGATATGCCCGCGAAAAAATTGAAAAATCACAGCTTAACCTCCTTAAGGTAGCCTGACAGGCAATACTGTGTTCTTTTCAGCGTTGTAATAAACAACCAACATTTTCACGGCACAATTGTTGATTATAACATTGGATGCTAAACCAATGAAAAAAGTTATTTTCATATTATTTTTTCTCATTTCCGCCTACTGCGCAAACTCACAGGGAACCCACAAAAGTGATACTGTAACAAAAATTAAACTGTACAGGGTGGCGGCTGTTATCATCAATGGTGATACCGTTCCCTATATTGGCTTGCCGGAAGTAAAAATTTACGCCCATTCCAAATTTGCCAACCGCCATGCCGAAAAAAGGTACGACAAATTAGTACGTAACGTCAAAAAGGTATATCCTTACGCCAAATTAGCCGGGATACGGTATAAAGAATACAACGAGATGTTGCTGAAAGTGAAAAACGACAAAGAGAAGAAACGCCTGATGAAACAGGTGGAAGCCGACCTTAAAAAACAGTTTGGCCCCGAACTGGAGAAACTCACTTTTTCGCAGGGAAAAATTCTTCTTAAACTCATTGACCGCGAAACGGGTAACACTTCCTATGCAATCGTTGACGAATTCCGGGGGTGGTTTTCTGCCTTTTTCTGGCAGAGTTTTGCCAGGATATTCGGTTACAACTTAAAAGAACCCTACGACCCTTACGGTGAAGACAGCAATATCGAACTCATTGTGCTGATGATTGAAAACGGACAGATTTAAGGAGTTTTAAGTTGCGGTTGAAATTAAAGATTTTTATTTTTTACCGCAACCTTACAGCTCTTCATCCAGAACCGAGTTCTGGTTCTGGTTGTCTTCAAAATCGGCTACCACCTGAACTGCTTTTTCGTAATCAACACTTGATACAACCACTTTTACGGCACCTGCCCCACCCGGAGCTATGTGCCAGGGAGCCAGTGTTCCCCTTATTTCATCCAGCAGGAACGCTTGTACTTCCGCATTTTCCAGCAAGCTTTTTACCAAGCCGGCTTCCCATGCCGTTCCGGCAAAAACTTCTACAGCCCTGATTTCTTCTTCCATAAGTTTTATTCTGTTTACTTTATTCACTTTTTATTCTGATAAATTGCATCCCGGTTTTGTTTAAGTAAAACATTTCTTACCTTACCGAGTGTATTTTAGATCTTTTCGGGCAGCTTACTTTTTTTCCTGCGAAACAGGTCACCCAGGCGATCAAATTCTTTGCGGTAAAAAATACCTACCCCCTGCGTGTATAGCGAGTTATCGTTAAACAAATCGTAAGCATTCGATTTATTGTAAGCTTTTGCCCTCAACCTGCCGTCCTTGGTAATTTTCACCTCTACGTTCACATCACCAATAATAGCATTGTTGTTATTCGAAGTAGCTCCCTGGTAGTTTTGGGTTCCGTTTACTCCAAAGTTTCCGTCTATCAGCACCCGGTTGTTGAATAACTGTGTAGAAAGCGCCAGTTCAAGTTGTTCCGACGATATTTTATCGCCAGGGTGGTAATTCACCCCAATATCAAAGTCCTTGCTGATTTGCGAAAGCCAGTTGCTAAACTGATTCGACAGCAGTTCAAAACCGGAAGAGCCGACACTGGATGCAATAGAAGAACTCATGGCGCTGTAACTAAAACTATTTAAAACCAGCAGTGAAATCATTTGCTTGTTCATTTCCACCTGGTCGGTAGTATCAATCACATTGAACACCTGCTGGGCAATTTGTTCGTCAGAATTAGGCAAACGAATACGAAAGCTGATATCAGGATTGGTAAGTTTATTTTTCAGAATCAATATACAATCTACCGGAATGCGTTGAGCTATCAGAGAAGAATCAATAGGCAAACCGCTCAGGGAGGCTTTAAGAGAATAAACGGCACTCAGATTGATATTGGCATCAGCAGGATCGCCGTTCCATTTTATCATGCCACCTTTTTCGATAGAAAATTGCCGGTTAATCATATTTTGTAGGCTAAACTGGTAAGTACCCTCATTCATGGTATAATCGCCAAAAATTCTGAAATCACCTGCCGGGTTCACTCCCATTTTCAAATTTCCACTTCCTGTTACGCTGATATTGCCCATTTGCATCGGAAGAGATATCTTAATCCCGGCATCGGGTGTAACATTCACATCCATATCCAGGTTGACACCGGTAATCTCAGGCGTAAATTCAGAAATTTGTACCGTATCGGAAGCATTAACAAACCTAATAAAGTTGTTCTCCGAAACATCTGCAGTTAAATTTACCGGGATAAAAAGTTCGGTATTCTTTTCAGAAGCTACCTTCACCGAAATACTGATATTATTTACCGGGCCGGTTATTGCAACATCACCACCCACAAAGGCATTGCCGTAAAATTGGCTGTTGTGGTAATACTCAGTATGCAGTCCGGCTAACTTTTTCGTCTTTACCAATAAATCGAGGCGAAAATTTGCAAAATTATCATGCAAAATTTTTCCGCTGCAAACACCTGTATTTCCCAACGTGTCGTTTATAACCAAATCATTAAACCAAATTCTGTTATTATCAAAGTTTACATCATGTGCAAAAGAATACAATACGTTCAGGTAGTCCACCCTGAACTCAGAACGCATTAAGTGGAGCTTACCTGTCAGTTCCGGTTTTTCCGTCGTACCCTTTAACCGGAAATCGCCGCTGGCATAGCCTTTCAGGTCAGAAAAAATTCCCTTTACAAAGGGTGTTAAGGTTTTTACCTTTAAATTTTTTAGATTAATATCAAGATTCAGGTTTTCGGCAGATTTCCCGGGTGTGTACGTGCCTTTGCAGGTAAGCGGGTAACTAATGCCAACATTTCCGGTATATTCTATCGTTGCATTAATATCCAATGTTTTTTGCTCATTATCCCAGCTTGAATTCAGCATCAGGTCACCCAGTTCTTCTTTACTGAAACAAAATTTCCGTAGTTTCACATTACAAAGCAAGCCGGTAGCATGATACACATCGGTAAGGGCTACATTTCCATCTAAAATACCGTCAATATCAAGTTTTGACCTGCCTGTTATAAAATCTAAATAATCAATATTGAAATCATGAATAGAAATATTCAGCCTGTCCAAAGGATCAGGAGAGATAATACCGTTTATGCCCAGCGACTGGCTCTTACTTTTACAGGTAAGATTGTAAAAATTAATGGAATTGGAATCAACCATAACAATATTATCAGGGGCAACTGTCCACAGCGAATCATTAATCAACATTTCCCCATGCATTATCCTGAGTAACACCTGGGGATAACGGGTAAAATTTGCATACCCTGACAGTTGTCCTTTATTCCTGTTGATATGGGTATAATCGTCCCAGTTTATCCGGTAGTTAATACTGTCGCCATATATTTCTGCCTCCAGGTACAAGCTGTCGAGCCCCAGCGAAAGAGAGTCATCCCTTTGAGGTTCTTTCAGTACAAGGTATTTACAACCAGTATTTACAATAAATTCCTTTTTCTTGCTCTTCCCGTTAAGTGTCCAGTTCCGGAATTTAATACCGTTCAGCACTATTTCCTTGGCGCTTCCGTTTATGCTTAGTTCTTCGTTCTGCGAATCGTAAGTCCCTTCAAATTTTGTCTGTGGGGTTACGATTAACTGAGGTAAAAATAATTCGCTGAGAGCCGAGGTATTTTTGAGAAGGATATAATAAACAAAATTTTGTTTCGAACTGGCATCGGTAAGAGTATCCGAACGTAAAATTACCGAAGGGAGATAATGGTTCAATATCGAATTGAATGAGCGGTAAAAATTCAGGAAAGTAAATTTTCCGCTGAAGGTAGCATCAACAAAATCGGAAGCCAAAACAAGTGTACGGTTGTTGTCCCTGATATTTTCCGTTTTCAGCCCGAGGTGCTCCATATGGTAGATTTTCCCGTTCTCGGTATAACTTGTATTGTCGAAACGCAGTTCTCCCTGAAGATTATCAATAGTATTTCCCCTGAAATTACATGCCATGCTTGTATTTAGTTCCGAAAGGCTATCGCGTTGTGTAAGCTGTAACTTATTGAGCTTCGCGTGTTGTATATTGGAAACAAAATTAAATACCGGCAAAGTATCATTAAAGTCAACCAGCCCGGTAAAGTCGAAACCGATATTTTTATCGTCAACATTCAGCACTCCATTGAATTTTCGGTTTATAAAATCTCCTTTTACTATGATATTGCTGTAATTTAACCCTTTAAAATTAAGAGAATCAATAGTACCATTCATCGTAATATTTAAATTTTCAGTAGTTACCCCTGATCCTTCCAGCTCCAGGTGGGTATTTAATTTTCCAAAGTATTCCTTTGCCGACATTAATGTTCCCAAATCGAAACTTTTGGCAGTTAATTGCCCGTTGTACGAAAGGGTGCGAAGTGCAAGATTATTTTTTACCGAAATATCCGTTGACAGCTTTCCCAGTTCGGTATTAAAAACTGCATTCGAAACAAAATCGTTATAAAAACCCGTAAACAATCCTTTAATTTCCAAATCACCAAAAGCAAGCAGTTTTTCAGGAATAGCAAGGGTATTATTTTCGCCCGGGAGTTTAAATTTTTGCAGATCGGCAACATTTGTATAGAAATCATCAATGGCACAATGGATAAATGTTTCTTTTATGTTGGGCAAACCTGTCATTGAAATATTTCCCTTAAACCGGGTAGTTTCCCCCATGCCGAACAAAAAATTCTTGGTTTTCAGATTGCTGACTTCTCCCTTTACTATACCTTCAAGCGAAAGAGTATTATCCATACCTTTCATTGCAGGGGCAAAGTATGCAATATCATTCAAATTTAAATCTGAAGGAAAGATAGTAGAATTAATTTTCACACTATCAACAAAATAATTAAATGCGTAGTAATTAGGATATGAAAAGGATAAGTCAAGTAATAAATCCGAATCAGGAGTCTTTATTACAAGGTTTTGCGTAAAAATTTCCCTTGAACTTACCCTGGCTTTTGCCGATAAATGTTCCAGTGTAAAGCCACAACGTTCGCGACAGCTTAAATGCAGAATGTCGCCCGAAATGGTATCTCCAACTACGCTCAAATGGTCGGCTGAAAGGTTAAGATGCGTGATTGCGAGATGCTCATAATTCATCCCGGGATAGCCCGATTTTTTGCTTTGATTGTAGTATTCAAATTTTGAACCTTTAATATCAATTGCATCGCAACTTATTTTCCAGGGTTTGGCTGCCTTGGTTTCAGAAGTTGTAGGTTTTGTACCTGAAGAAAAAAAATCAATCAGAAACTGGAGGTTAAGGTATTCTTCATCTTTATATTTTATCAAACTGAAACCGGCATGATCAATCACAATCTTCCTGATTTTCAGATGGCGTGTTCTAATAGATACGTTACCTATTTTTAGGCTTATACTCTGAGAAGCAAGAAGTGTATCTTTATGCAAATCAATAATTAATACATTTTTAAGTTTTACTTTTCTGAATCCGGTAACGCTCAGTTCCCCAATGGAAATCTGTGTATGCAAACGGGCAGAAAGAAAGGTAGCAGTACGGGATGCCAGGTAGGTTTGTACTTTCGGAACCTGAAGCAACCCCACGAGTACTACAAAGAATAATAGTATTCCGAGCAGTGTTTTAATCAATATTTTAAGAAGCTTTTTTTTGATAACTTTGCCGCTGATTTTGATTTTTACAAAAATAAAATAAAAACGGTGCACATTTACATTTTAGGAATAGAATCCTCCTGCGACGATACTTCTGCTGCCGTACTTTGCAATAACGTAGTTTTGTCCAATTGTATTGCCAGTCAGGAAATCCATCGCAAATTTGGCGGAGTAGTACCCGAACTGGCTTCGAGGGCACACCAACAAAATATCATCCCGGTAATCCACCAGGCACTTCATTTATCCGGAATCAGTAAGGAACAATTGCATGCTGTTGCATTTACCCAAGGTCCAGGACTTTTAGGCTCACTGCTGGTAGGAATTTCTTTTGCCAAAGCTTTTGCATTCGGGCTAGGTATTCCGCTGTTGGAAGCCGACCACCTCCAAGCCCATGTGCTCGCACATTTTATTCAAAATCCTAACACACCTGAAAAAGTTCCCGCTTTCCCCTTTCTCTGCCTTATCGTATCGGGAGGGCATACCCAGATTGTCCGTGTTGACGATTATTTTAAAATGCAAATTATTGGACAAACGATTGACGATGCTGCCGGGGAAGCTTTTGATAAAGCAGCAAAAATTATGGGACTCCCCTATCCCGGAGGTCCTTTGATTGATACACTGGCTACGAATGGAAATCCTAACGCTTTTAGGTTTCCCAAACCTTCAATACCTTTATTGAATTTCAGTTTCAGCGGTTTAAAAACTTCTTTTCTGTATTTTATTCGCGATAACCTGAAAATAAATCCCCAATTTATTGAGGAGAACAAAAATGATTTGTGTGCATCATTACAGCATACGATAATTCAAATATTAATGGAGAAATTGCAGGAAGTCGTAAAAATTACCGGAATTCAGCGCGTGGCTGTTGCCGGAGGTGTTTCAGCCAATTCGGCATTGCGTAAAGCCATGCTTGAAAAGCAGGAAAATGCAGGATGGGAGGTTTTTATTCCTGATTTTGCATTTACTACCGACAATGCAGCCATGATTGCCGTTACCGGCTATTACAAATACCTCAAAAATAACTTTGGTTCACTGAAATCGAAACCATATTCGCGAAGCAAACTGTAAAAATCTACCAGATGGATATTTCAGTAACAATGACCAGTTCAACTTTCAATACTTTTATCCATAGGTTGCATCTTCGCCTGCAAAAGCCATTGCCGGGTAAAGCCGCCCAGATAAAAATGGCTCCAGCCCATCGTATAAAAGATATTGTTGCTTTGGATCAATATTTGTTGTTGCGCGATAGTGCTGTATTGCTGTTGCTGTATCCCGACGAAGGTTCCTTGTATATTCCACTAATTCAACGTCCTGTTTATAATGGACCTCATAGCGGTCAGGTTTCTCTTCCGGGAGGAAAAACAGAAAAATATGATTCAGGGCTTGAGCAGACTGCCATCAGGGAAAGTGTGGAAGAAATTGGTATTGATGTTGAAAAATGCACCGTCATTGGGCAGCTTACCCAATTGTACATTCCTCCAAGTTATTTCAGGGTACAGCCTTTTGTTGCATTTTCTTCCGTAAAACCACAATTTGTAACCGATAAAAAAGAAGTAGAAAAACTTCTTGAAGTTAATCTTATACACCTTCTTGACGACGCTAATCTGAGCATACAATCTTTCTCTTTCAAGTCGGGAGTTACATTTGAGGCTCCCTGTTTTAAGGTAAACAACACCATTATTTGGGGAGCGACCGCAATGATTTTAAGTGAATTCCTTACAGCTATCAGAGAATGTTGATTGTATAGTTTATCTTGGCTGTTTTCGCCTTCAAAACTGCAGGCAATCTGAATTTTCTCATACACTTCAGGATGTGTTTCTGTAACTTTTTCCGTAATTTCCATACTGAAATCATCGGGAACGATTTTCATCTTTGCAAGTAGAAAAACCACGTCCATGCCTGAACATCCTCCAACGGCTGCTAAAAGCAAGAGTTTAGGGCGAGTTGCCGCCCACCGGTTTCGTCGGCATCCATACGGATGATATGTCCGTTTACCCGGGCATCAAATGCCATATTTTTCTGCCAGTGTATTTTTGTTTTGTGCTGCATATCTTTCATTTCAACCCGATAAATTGTTTATTTTTTCTCTTCAGAGAAAACCTGAGCCTCAAAAGTATAAATTTCAGCGTCTTTCCATTCATCCCAACTTATTCCGGCTTTATCACGGGCACAATGTCCGAGAAATTCCTCCGTATTCCAGCCTTCTTCAATGGCAATCTGAGGCAAAAAAGTACCTGAATCGGAACCTTTAACAATATAAATACCATGCTTCCCAAGGATTATTTCCTCAGGCGAAAAAATTTTGTGCAGCGGAGAAATTAAGGATATCTCGATTGTAATGGCACCAAGCTCGTCCTCATTTACTCCTGGGAAACGATAATCGCTAACTGCAGCAGCGATAGCCATTTCACTAACAGTTTGATATATTGGTTTTTCTGAAGAAAATACTCCAATACAGCCTCTCAGGCTACCCCATTCTTTCAGAGTAACAAAAACTCCACCGGTTTTATTAAGCGTTTCAGATAAAGTATCGTTTGCAAAAGCGGGAATTTTACCTTTCTGCAGATATTCTTCAAGGGTTTTACGGGCAATGGTTATGCAATCGTATTTATCCTTATTACTTAGTGTAAATATATTCTGAAGCTTTTTCCCCTCAAAAGCCAGGGAAAAATAACCAACCACTTTGTTTTTGTCGCCGTAGGGTGAGTCTCCTGAGTTTTTGTAAATAATCGGTTTTACCTGAATTTCTGGATTATCGTAGGTCAAATACAACAATGTTAAAACTACATTCCATCCACAGAGATTGGTTATCAGGTGAGGAATATTTTTTCGCCCTATTGCATTAATGGTTTCCGTAAGCGCTTCGGGTGAATTTTTAATTATAGCATTAGCCGTTAAACTGTCAATAGTTCCTGCGTTTTTACTATCAGGATAATGCGAAAAATCTGTGCTGATTACAAACAGGTTTTTTTCATTAAAATAAGGACGAAGAGCTTCGGCTATGGTTTTACAATCGGTAGTAGTCTGGCTTCCTATTACTATGGGTAATATCCGGAAAGGTTTTTTTAAATAATACTGCAAAAAGGGCAATTGTACCTCAATGCTGTGTTCCGAAGCATCAGCTTGTGGGTTATAGGTAAAAATTTCATTTTTTTGCAACAGTTCGTCTGCAAGCTGCGTATTTACTGGAACTTCACCAAGCGGAGTGATGTAATTTCCACAGTTATAAACTGATGCGCCTTTAAAATCCACCCGGTGACTTGTTCCTATGATAAAAATATTTTCGTAAGTGTTATTTCTATCCAATTGACTGTAAGAGGATGCAGCCACTTCTCCCGAAAAAACATACCCGGCATGTGGGCAAATTAAAGCCCTGATATTTTCTGTTTGTCGCGACGCAGCTTTCCGAAACAATAACTGTAAATTTCGGCTGAGTTCAGCACTGTCAGAAGAATAAAACTGACCTGCTACAGTTGCAGCCCGAAGTTTCGGGCTTGGATTAGAGGTAGAAAACTGTGAATAGCTGTATTGGATTATCAAACAAAACCAAGCTATTAACAGATAACCTTTCTTCATGAGAATAGATTTATTTCACTGGAAAACGAAGCGGCTAATATAAGAATACCCTGCAAACCCGGTATTTTTTATTAGGATTTAATTACTGAATTTTTTTCTTCCTCGTTATGATAGATGTCGAGTGCAACTATGATGGCAATGAAACCCCAAAAAGGTACCGCAGCTTTATCGGTATCAAGAAAATTATTCATTATGCCATGAAAGTAATATGTAATTAAAGCTAAAAGGGTTACTAAGCTTATTAATTTTATCTCTCTGCTTTTCGCCTTTTTATAAACATTTAATCCGGAATACACTACCGTGATAAGAATACCAAAAACGGTTAACATACCAATAAAACCCGTTTCCGCCAGAGGTCCTATATATTCGCTATGGGCATTTCCCATATCACCGGCATTTGTGCTGATGATAGTTTTCTCTTTCGACCGTTGAAAAGGAGCATACACGAACTGATAAGTTCCCGGTCCCCATCCAAGAAAAGGTCGTTCGTTATACATTCTTAATGCACTTTGCCAACGGTTGATACGCTCAAGGTTGGATGCATCTGACGAAATATTGGTAATAGATTGTATATGTTCTACAAAATTTGCTGAAGAATCTTGTTTGTTTTTTTCAAGCGCATCAAGTATTTGCCATTGAAAAGCAAAAAACAGTCCTATTATGCTAATTACAGAAAATGCTATCCACTTGAACTTAATTTTTAAAATTATCAGAATATAAACACCAAAAGCAAAAATAAGACTAATCCAGGCGGCTCTGCAAAACGACAGAGTCAAAGCAATAAGTAAAACAACAAGTACAAAAAATGAAATTATTCTTTGTTTCTTTTGGTATTGCTTATTAAAAATAAAGCCAACTACAACAGGTACAAACATCGCTAAGGCTGCACCATAAGCAGTATGATCATTATAAAACGGTGTCATTACAAAATGTCCCGATTTTTCATCAAACCCATATGAAGAATGCTGAATAATTGTGTACGCAATTACAATAAGCAACGGTATAATATATAGCCAGCTAAAAAGTTTAATTGTAGAAATTTTTCTAAATAGCTGCGTACCTATAAAATAAAAAGGAACAATAAACCAAAGTCTTGAGAAGAAGAATTTGAATGAAACCAGGGGGAGTTCACTCGTAATGCTGGTAATCAGAATCCAGAATAAATATATGAAAATAGCAATGCTTACACGGTGGAAAGTTACTTTTCTATCGAACTGATTATCGTAAAACAATTTAAAGATGAATAACAGCAACACTCCCAGCATCATTGGTTCGGTGGGTAAAGAAACACCCACATCTATATCATAATCACGGAAGTTGATAGCTAAAGGGGTAAGAAATGTTATTATTAGCAGAATTTTGTCCAGACTATAAATGTAAAACATCCCAATTACGATTAATACCGGCAATAATAAACCCCAATAAATATCCTTGGTAATTAAATAAGCATTAAAAGCAACAAAAGATAGACTAATTAGATAAACAATAATATACTTGTTTTTTTCTGATAAAGCATATCCTGTAAGTTGTTTTAAAATATTTTTCAACACAAAAGAATTTAGCTTTTTTACATTTCGGCAATAGCCTGTTTCTTATTTCGGTAATTTTCCACAACAGAAATACCTATTATTGAAAACAATAAAGATGCTGTTATGGTATAGAGTAAAATGAGAGCGCGTTTGGGAAACGCTTTTTTATCAGCCACAACTGGACTGCTAACCATATTCGAAAAAGTAAATTCTTTTTTTGAGTCTTTAACTGCTTTTTCGTATTGAGCATACAAGTCGCTGTACTCGCGCATTAAATCATAAATTCTTGTATTATAAATCACAAACTCGCCACCTTTTTGTTCAATATTCTTTTTTAATTTTAATACTTCGGGTGTATTTATCCGTGAGGAATTATTTCCATCAACCGTACGCAGGTACCCCCTTGCTACCTCACGGGTTTGGTTACCATAATCAATGATTCCATATTCTGTTCTCAATGTATGCAATTTGTTTTCTACAGAATCTATTTCCTTCTGCTTGTCATCCAATTGTTTTTTACATACGGTTACAACTTCATCATACTTAATTTTATGAATATTATGAACTTTTTTGTTGTAAAAATCAAGGATAGAATATACAATATCATAAGCTGTTTTAGGGTCGGTATCCATAACATCAATTTTAACCGAAGCATACTGAGTTTTGGTTATATTCACATTTTTGCCCCAGAAATAGCTCAGCAGACTGTAATATTCCTTATCATTGACATTAATATCATAATGCCGGATGAGTTCGTATTTTTTCACTACGCTATCCATAATATCTTTTGAATTCAGCCATTGTAACATTTGTTCTGTTTCGGTTTCATCAGAATATGGAGCTATGTTTGATGGATATACAATTGCTGTAGATTTATATTTGGGCTTAATAAAAATCGAGCTCGAAAAAAATAGCGACAGAAATGCTGCCAATGCTGTAATGACAACGATGTGCCATTTCCACTTTAACAATATTTTAAGCAGATTTAAATTATTAAAATAGTTTTCCATATTCTGAGGCAGGTTTGTAATATAATTTTTTGAATTTTTTGTGATTGTTTCCTGAAGAGTGCTGGCAGGCAATTTTACTTCCGGGCTAATTTTTTCTTCAATTTTGTTATTTAATATTTTGGGAGGAGGCTCTTTAACGACTTTGGGGGTTGATTCTGGTAATTTTGATATAATTTCATCTTTTTCAGAAATGATGATTCCCTGTTTATTTTCAGGTTTTAGAGTAAGTATTTCTTTTTTTTTAAAATATTCCGATTTTTTAACATTGTCATAGATAATAATAATAAGCAGAGTCATCAAAAAAGATGAAACTGTTGTTATCAAAACTATTATCCAACGAATGGGGTATGAGTTCTTTTCGGCTTTAAAGGCGCTATTAACCACAAATTTTTGTGGGAGTATCTGTTCAGCATCTATTTTGGCTTCATCATATTTTGTTTTGACTAAACTTAATTGTTTCTTTTCGTGTTCCAAAGCATCACGCAGTGAAACATAGGCAGTTCCATAAATGGCAAGTTTATCAAGGTTTTCCTGAATCCTCTTGATTCCAGACGTATTTCCTTTTGCTAATTCTATCGCCAACTGCTGGTTCATCATTTCAGCCTGGGTTTCGTAATCGTTTACACCTAATTTTCGTAATACCGATAACGAATCCTCCATCTGTTTTATCTCGGATTTTAATTTTTCATATTCTGCTTCTACAATTCTAAAACCTTTTTGTGCACGATCTTTTTGTATCTGATTTTTAACAGTATCAAGTAAATCTGATATATCATTGGCTATATTGGCAGCTATCTGCGGGTCTTTATCATAAACGGTAATCTGTACTGCCATGTATTCTGTTCTGCGAAAACGAATATTATTGTCGTATTGTTTATAAAGTTTAGTATATTTATACTTTGAATTTGTTTCCAAATTATAATGCTCAATTAAATTATATTTTTCAATAATTTTTTCACGTATTTTATTCGAATTAAGCATCTGAAGCATTTGCTCAGTTTGTTCTTCCACTCCAAACTCAAGTATATCATGTTTGTTGCCATCATTATCGCCTAATAATGCTTTGGATATTGCATTTGAAGATGTTGGGAACATTACTACCGTTGCCCTGTACAAAGGGGTAATAAAAAAAGGAGAAGAAAAAATGACAGAAGAAACTATGGCAAAAACTGTAACAATAATAAGGGGTTTTTGCCATTGTAAAATAAAAATAATAATATTAGTAGAATTAAATTCTTTATTTTCTTTATGATTATTTGCCATTTCCATCGAAAAATTTTAGAAAGCCAAAAATATAAATTTAAATTGAAAACACAAGGTTTTTATCCTAAAGACAAATTGAGCTAAAATCATCTGACCTTCAGGTGCCATTTTTGATTATTGACATCATACCCCTCAAATTCAATAATTTCAGTAAAGCTGCCAATGCAAAGGAAGATAATATCATTACTACAAATCCGGTTTCCCAATCTGTAAAAAATTCTTTCGACAGCCAGTTAACAGCTAAGAGGCAAAGTCCAAATAACAGAAGAGTAGTAATATATTTAAAATTCCTATTAAATTTAAAGATGTACTGTACAAAAATAATCTGCAAGATAATCGTAACCAATTGAGATACAAAACTGGCAATAGACGAACCTTCAGCTTCCATTCCAGGAATTAATATTAAATTGAGGGCAACATTTATCACCATACCTACTACGGAAATGATAATCAAATGTTTTAGATTTCCATTTGCAGTAAGTAATGTTCCGAAAATATAAGTTGAGGAAATAAACACAAAACTACCCATCAGGAAACCAAAAATAGAGGAAGATTGTTGGATTCTTAACTGGTAAAAGGCTAATGTTTCGTTATGATGTTGGGGATATAGTAATTGCATTAATTCTTCTCTGTAAAATGCAGCGCCAATAGCAATTATGAGTGCATTTGTAATCAATAAAGTAAATGATAACTTGACCATTTGCTCAACAGATTCCCGGTTTTTGAGCATTCTGGAAAAAATAGGCAATAACAATACCGAAAATAAATAGGCTATCATAATTGAAGCATCAAGCAATCGAAATGCAGAAGCATAAATTCCTGATTGCACTGATCCTATTCCCTTGGGTAACATGCGCTCAATCATCACAGTATCTATCCGATAATAGAACATCATGAGCAAATACAACACCGCAAACGGGAGGCTTTGTTTGATAACTAATACAAAAAACGGTTTATTCCATACCAAACGTTTAAAGTTTGCCTTACGAATTACAAAAAATAAAGCAACACAAGCAGTCAACAGATAAGCCACGGTCTGAGCATATACAAACCATTCAATCTTGAAAGGAGTTATCGTAATATTGCCCCATAACAGTACACCGCATATCACAATCATCAGCAAACGATCAAGTACAGACATAAAACTGTCCGTTTTAAACATCATTAAGCCATTGATATTTGAACGCAGATACAAAATGAAAAAAATCAGGAACTGATTAAATGCCAGGAATGCAAGCAAATAAAGTTGTGGTGCTTTGTAACCGATAATCAAGGCTACCGTGAAAGTAACCACTGTATATACCACTGCAAGAATAAACCTTAAAATGACAATACTCGAAAAATACTTGTTCAGCAGTTGATGATTCTGGGCAATATTCCGATTATTAAAATTGGTAATCCCGAAATCGAGTAAAATATTAAACAGGTACGAAAAGTTGAAAATTGCAAAATAGAATCCATAACTTTCTGATCCTACAACATTTTGCACGGTTCGGTCTATGCCAAAAATCCAAAAGGGTTTTACCAGAAAATTTAAAAATAATAGTAAAGCAAGATTTGTAAGGAATTTTCGCTGCATACAAGCCAGATAGTTCGAAAAATTCTAATTTTGTGCAAAAATATTGATTTTATCAATGTTTCAAAGCTTTTTATTGTTTTATCAATTTTTCATATAATTACTAATAACAATACCAGAAAGTTGAAGATAGCTGTTAATACAAGATTGCTTATAAAGGATAAATTAGAAGGCATCGGTTGGTTTACAAAAGAAACCCTCTCAAGAATAACCCGTTGTCATCCCGAACATGATTTCATCTTTATTTTTGACAGAAAATTTGATGATACTTTTATTTTTAATCAAAATATTTCTCCTGTAAAAATTTTTCCACAAGCTCGCCATCCTTTTTTATATTATATTTGGTTTGAATATTCTGTTCCGAAAATACTCAAATCCACTCAAGCTGATGTATTTCTTTCTCCTGACGGTTATTTAAGCCTGAGTTCTCCAGTGCCCTCCATACAAGTAATTCACGATCTTAATTTTGAGCATTATCCTGATGATCTTCCTGTATTTGAACAAAAATATTACAACTACTATTTTCCTAAATTTGCCCATAAAGCTTCTCGTATAGCCACAGTTTCTCAGTTTTCGAAAAATGATATTATAGAACAATATGCCATTGAAAGTGAAAAAATTGATGTGTTGTATAACGGAGCAAACACTATATATCAGCCTTCTGATGAAAATCAAAAAAAATTAACTCTTAAAAAATATACAGAAGGACATCCTTATTTTTTATTTGTAGGTTCCTTACACCCAAGGAAAAATCTTGTCAATCTTTTTAAAGCTTTCGACATTTTTAAAAAAAATGATAATTCCGGTATCAAGTTGCTGATTGTGGGAGCCAAAAAATGGTGGACGAATGCCATTGAAGAGGCCTATAATAACTTATCGTATAAACGGGATGTGCTTTTCACGGGCAGACTGGGTCTCGAAGAATTGAATAAAGTGATGGGAGCGGCTCTTTCTCTTACTTATATAAGTTATTTTGAAGGATTTGGAATACCTATTGTTGAAGCTATGCAAGCCGAAGTTCCTGTGATTACTTCTGGGATAACCTCTATGCCTGAAATTGCCGGCAATGCAGCTTTGTTGGTAAATCCTTTCGATCCGGATAATATCGCTTCGGCAATGACTGAAATTGCCCGCAATGAAAAAACGCGTATGCAATTAATTGAAAAAGGGAAAATTCAATGTAAAAAGTTCAGTTGGGATAAAACGGCTGAACGCCTTTGGCAAACCATCGAAAAAGTGTTGAATCAATTATAATTCAAGCATTTAAACAATATTCACTTCCCGCTCCAATCTGGTTCCAAATTTTTCGAAAACTGAAAGAATTATTTTTTCTGATAAGTTCCAAATATCCATCCCCGTTGCTTTTCCAAAGTTTATCAGCACCAAAGCTTGTTTTTCGTGTACACCCGCTTCACCCAACCGTTTGCCTTTCCAGCCTGTTTGTTCAATAAGCCACCCTGCAGCAATTTTATAGCTTCCGTCTATTTGGACATAAGCAGGAAAATCAGGAAAAATTGTTTTCAATTCATTATATTTTTGTTGCGAAATTATTGGATTTTTAAAAAAACTTCCAGCATTTCCCAATTTTTCAGGATCGGGAAGTTTCTCCTTTCTTATTGCACACACTGCCTGCCTGACAGCGCTAATAGTAATTTTATCAGAAAGGTTTTTCTCAAATATCCCTGCAAGCGATTTATAAGCGATATTGGGCTGCGGATTCTTAAAGAGTTTGAATATTACAGAAGTAATTATATGCTTCCCTTTAACTTCATTCTTAAAAATGCTGTTTCTGTATCCAAACTTACAATCTTTATTCAAAAATTCGCAGATATTACCATTTTCTGTATTCAAAGTTTCAACCCTGACGATGGTATCTTTCACCTCAGACCCATATGCGCCAATATTTTGAATAGGGCAGGCTCCAACCGTTCCCGGAATGAGTGAAAGGTTTTCAATCCCACCCAAACTATTTTCAACACAATATTTTACAAAATCATCCCAAGTTTCACCTGCCTGTACTTTTATAAACACATTTTCCTCATTTTCGTCAACCTGTGTAATTCCCTTCGATGACATTTTGATTATCACCCCATCATAGTCTCTTAAAAACAGGATATTACTTCCCCCCCCAAGAACAAGAAATGATGAAAACCCATAAAGGTTTTGCCGAATAAATATTGCAAGCTCTTTTTGAGAAAAAACTTCAATAAAAAAGCGCGTCTTCACATCTATCCCAAAAGTATTGAATCGTTTGATTGAAACATTCTCTCTGATTATCATATAATTATTTTATAATTCTCCGTTATTTTGTACAAACATTTTCATATGGCAAACTTTCATAAAATTTTTGAATTACACATAAACGGGATAAAAATCCAGTCCGCTTCTCAGCAACCGTTCGTACTTGAAGTACATTAATTTTGCGGTCAAAAACATTTGTATGAACAAATTAAAACGAGTTTGCGGACTGGACGTGCACAAAGATATAATTTTTGCGTGTGTCAAAAAAGGAAAATATCAAAGTGAAGTAAAACAATTTTCAACAACCACTCAGGGCTTGTCAGATATGAGCCATTGGATGCAAGGAGAACAGGTTTACAACGTGGCAATGGAAAGCACCGGTATTTATTGGATGCCTGTTTGGCGGGCGTTAGAAAATGAATTTGAACTTTTGTTGGTTAATCCGTATTTTATCAAACAGATGCCTGGACGGAAAAGTGATGTACAAGATGCACAATGGATCGCCACATTGTTAGAGAAAAAATTACTTAAAGGCAGTGTGGTTCCTAAAAAAACGATACGTGTGTTGCGTAGTTACCTGAGACGTTATGCACAGTTGCAAGGACAAATGACGCGGTGTTTGCAGCAAATAGAAAAACAACTTTCACAGTGCAACATCAAGATTGCTTCGTTGAGTTCTACTATTGGCAGCAAGACAGTGATAAATATTGTTGAAAGTATCAGCAAAGGCAATTATGCTCCTGAACAACTTCTTGCATTAGTTCATAGTCGTATTTTGAACCGGCACGGAGCAAAAGTAAAACAATCATTGGAAGGCATCATTGAAGAACACGATGTGTTTCTGTTACGGCAGATATACAAAGATTATCTGCATATAGAAAGGCAGTACAACGAGTTATTGGCACAGGCACAAAAAATAGCTGAAGTGCAGTATAAAGAACAACTCGACCTGCTGCAAACCATACCGGGAATAAAACAATTATCAGCCGTTATTATCTTAGCCGAATTAGGCGGTAACATCAAACTATTTGAAACAGCAAAGCAACTTACAGGTTGGTGCGGATTAAGACCAAAGAACGATGAAAGTGCAGGAAAAATAAAAAGCCGTTCCATTACAAAAGGCAATAAATATCTGCGCAGAATATTAGTTCAAACCGCATGGGCAGCCAGCCGCACCCAAACTTGTTATCTAAAAACCAAGTTTGAACAATTAGCCGTCCGCAAATCAAGTAAAAAAGCACTCATAGCCATAGCACGGAAACAATTGGTCATTATTTGGAATGTGCTGACAAAACAAGAGGTATATAAAGAACCTCAAATCAAATTATCTACAGAGCAAATCAGCAGAAAGCAAAAGTATTATCAGGAAAAATTAAGCAAGTTGCAACAGCAATCCCGCAGTTGCGGGGAAAAGACCGTTTAAATTTGTGGTGGCAATGTCCCGATTTTATTGGAATAACCCCGTTTACAAACTGGCATCTTTCGCTCTCGTAGCAATACGGGATACCGAACAAAAACATAAGGCATAGACCTTGAAGAAGAAATTAGCAAACAAATGCTCAGTATCCATCGCAATACAACAGAAAGGATTTATAGAAGAAATTTAATAAAATCACATAAATATATTGCTATGATTTTCTGATATTTACAAATTTTAGTTTTCATATAAAAAAATTTTATTTACTTATTGTTTAAGTAAAATTTTGGTGTAAATTTGCAGCCTCTTTGGGAGCATAGCTCAGCTGGTTCAGAGCATCTGCCCTACAAGCAGAGGGTCACAGGTTCGAATCCTGTTGCTCCCACGAAAAATGAAAGCCATCTAGTTACAGATGGCTTTTTTATTTTTCCCATGCCATTTAAGCATGTTATATTTTCTGAAGCTCTGAATAAATTTTATATCGGTAGTACACGTGATGCTTTAACGGAAAGATTAAAAAAGCATCTTCCTATCTATAAGGTATTTACGGGCAGAACTAAAAGTTAGAAGACGGAAGAATTTGCCGATATTTCTTTAGCTGTAAAAGTATCCCTCCTCAATTAAGGCATAGCCTACTCTTGAAAAACCAATTGTTTGCCCTGAATGATAATAATTAATTGTTTCTACACATTATTCTTAATATTTTTGTTGTCATATTATTGTAACCTTTAGCCGAAAGTTAATGAGCCACGTCCGAATCCCAGTATTGATATTGCTGATTTGTAGCTTATTCTTTTCATGTACATCTTCTAAAAACTCAGTCCGAAAAGGATATTTATTGGATAAAAATAAAATAACCATCAGCAACAATCAAATCACAAAAGATGAGATTAATGGCTATATTTTACAAAAACATAATAAAAAATTTCTTGGTATATTCCGGTTTAATATATGGGTTTATGAAACTGCAAACCAAGGTAAGGACAACCGTGTAAACAGATGGTTAAAAAAAACAATAGGACAAAAGCCTGTTATTCTTGATACTGTACAAACGAATACTTCGTTAAAACAAATAAAAGCCTATCTGAACAATAAGGGATATTTTTCTTCACATATAGCAAAAAATATTAAATATAAAAAGAAAAAAGCTATAGTAAATTACAATATTCGTTTATCAACTCCTTATACCATCCGCAATATCAGTTATGCAATTCGCGATCGGATGATTGACTCCCTGGTTACATCAGATATTCCACAATCGTTCCTCAAAAAAGGTGATATATATAATGCCTATACACTGGAAGATGAACGCGACAGGATCACCACATTTTTGAAAAACAACGGTTTTTATTATTTTTCCAAGGAATATATTCTTTTTCATGTAGATAGTACCTTAAAAAGCCATCAACTTAATATTACAATTGATATTCAGGATAGTAAAAAACAATTTGCCAACAATTCTAATTTTTCGGAAACGAGAAGCCACCCTCGATGCTTTATCAATTCTATTTACATATTTCCGGATTTTTCTCCAGAAGTTGGTACAAATGTGCCTTTTGACACTATTAATTCGGGAAACAACCGCTATTTTCTGTATAAGGATAAATTACGTCTAAAACCCAAATCGGTGATAAGGAATTTATTTCTCAAAAAAAATTCGCCCTACCGTATGGAAGACGTGCAGCTTACTTACAACCGCTTGTCGGGTTTGGGAGTAATACGGTTTGTTAATTTTGACTTTTCTTCTTCCCCTGATAAAAAATCTACAGTGGACAGTACTTGGCTTGACTGCCATATTCAACTAACAAGAAATCCATTACAAAGAACCTCGTATGGAACTGAAGGCACAAACAAAGGAGGGTATCTTGGCATAACAGGATATTCAACATATCAAAATATCAATATTTTCAGAGGATCTGAAATCCTCAATCTCAAGTTGAAAGGCTCACTCGAAATGCAAAAAAATCTTGGGAAATCCCAACCTTCCAATGAATTTTTATTTTTCAACACCATAGAAACAGGTATTGAAGCCCGTTTTGATTTTCCCCGGATTGTTTTCCCTGTTAAACAGGAAAGGGTTTCCAAATTTTCGAGCCCCAATACTAGCCTTACCGGTGGTTTTAATTTCCAGTTACGACCTTTCTACAAACGCTATATTACCAATCTTTCTTTTGGATACGAGTGGAAACAAAGTCAAACCATTGCCCATATTTTATCACCTTTTGAAATTAATTCTGTTCGCATTTTTCCCTCATCTGAGTTTACCGATTATTTAAATTCGCTTAAAGACCCACGCTATAAATACCAGTACACAGACCATTTAATTATGGCGCTGAAATACAGCCTTATATTTAGCAACCAGGGGCAAAGACACCAGAAACACTTTGAATACTTCCGTTTGAATATGGAAACATCTGGCAATAGCCTTAACTTGTACAGCAAATACATTGATAACACCCGGAATGCCAATGGAGATTATACCTTGTTTAATATCCGTTATGCGCAATACCTAAGAAGTGATTTTGATTTTAGGTATTACAATGCCATTAATCCACGGAATCTGATAGTGATAAGAGCCGCCGCAGGATTAGGTTATGCTTATGGAAATTCGAAATCTCTGCCTTTTGAAAAAGGTTTTTATTCCGGAGGAGCTAATGGCATGCGGGGATGGAGAATTCGCTCTCTTGGTCCGGGGGCTTTCCGGGATACTTCGGACGCCAATTTTGATAAAATGGGTGATATTTTGTTGGAAGGAAATATGGAATACCGTTTCCCCATTTATCGTTTTTTGAAAGGTGCATTTTTTGCCGATGCAGGAAATATATGGACGTTGAACACTAATTCCGACTTTCCTGATGGGAAATTTTCCTCTTCTACCTTTATTAATCAAATAGCAATGGACGCCGGTTTTGGGATTCGGCTCGATTTTAGTTATTTCATTTTCAGAATTGATGGTGCTATTCCTATCCGTAGTCCATCACTCCCGCAGGAAGATCGTTGGATTAAAGTACCTGCAATGCAAATTGGAGATATTATCTGGAATTTTGCTATAGGTTATCCGTTTTAGCCAGCAAAACGATGACTTGAGCTTCCACACCTTTTTCTTCCCCTACAGCGCCTAATTTTTCTGCTGTTTTTGCTTTAATATTAACATTATCAGTGGGCATATTCATAATACCCGACAAGGTACTTACCATCAATGGTATGTAGTTTGCCAAACGGGGCTGCTGAATAATAACGGTAGCATCAACATTTACAACATAAAAGCCCTTATCTGTAATTAGCGCCATAACTTTTTTGAGAAGAATCTTACTGTCTATCCCTTTAAATTCCTGAGAAGTATCAGGGAAATGATATCCTATATCCCGTAAAGCCGCTGCGCCCAATAGTGCATCACAAAGTGCATGAATCAGGGTATCAGCATCAGAATGTCCTACGGCTCCTTTGGTATGGGGTATTTTCACTCCGCCAAGCCAAAGGTTGCAGCCCAAGGCAAGGCAGTGTATATCATAGCCCAAGCCCACCCTGAAATTCACGTTTATTTTCTTTTGTCAGAAATATATTTTATTTAAGGCTCTTATCTTTTTTATTAAGAGCAGCAAAATCAAACAAGAGAGTGAAGCGTAACGTATTTTCCAACGGATTTTTCTGGTCGGTAGGAATGAGATAAGAGAAATCAAGGCCGAAAACATTGTATTTTAATCCCGCACCAAGGGTAAAATATTTGCGGTTCCCTTTCATTTCATCTTCATAGAAGTATCCACCCCTGATGGCAAACTGTTTTTCGTACCAGTATTCTACGCCTATGGAATAAGATATTTCTTTTATTTCTTCACTAAATCCGTCGGGAGCATCATAAAACGACTGTAACATACCTGAAACTACGGATACATCCGGGTTTTTCCCTTTTAAAATTTTTTGATTTCCATCGGGTCCCACAACAGGTCCATTACTATCCGTCTCATAAATGGGAGGAGTAGGAACCAACAATTTATTAAAATCAACCATGAAGGTAAGGCTGTTAAATTCGTCGAGATTTAACAAAAGAGAAGGTCCAAGGCGGAGGTTGGTAGGTATAAAGTCTTTGCGGGTATTGTCGTCAGAATAAGATATCTTTGTACCTATATTTGAAATATCAAGTCCAAATGAAAATTTTCCATCAATATTATTTTGGGGGAAAGAAATATCGTCAACATAATAAACAGCCACATCGGCAGCTACGGATCTGCCCGGTTTTGTGGAAGAAGTTCCCACATTAATATTTTGCGTAATATTGGAATTAATAAACCGTCCTGCTACGGCTCCAGACCATTTGGGTGAAAATTTCCGGGAATATGCAAGGTCAATAGCAAATTCGTTTGGGTTGCGGGTAGCAATTCTTTCGGCATTAACATCGGTAAACTCTATTTGACCCAGTGAAAAGAATAAAAGAGAGGCGGCGATTGCGTGTTGTTCTCCAAGTTTATAATATCCTGTTACATAATAAAGGTTTATGTCATCTACCAAAGCTTTTAGCCAAGGGCTATACGCAACAGAAAAACCAAGATTATTTTCAATAAATGCATATTTTGCAGGGTTCCAATGCATAGAATTGGCATCGGGGGAAGAAGAAACTCCAGCATCGCCCATAGCCCCTGCCCGGGCATCGGGTGATATCATCAGAAAAGGAACTGCTGTAGTTATAGTATTGAGATTACGCCCAATATAATCACTCTTACTCTGCGCAAAGCAATTGGTAATTTGTGTTGTCAGAAGAATAATAAATGCGATTGATGCGATTTTCTTGATTTGATACATAATATTTCTTAAATTAAAGGGCACAAATTTATTAAAAATCTATTTAGTAAAACTAAACGAAAATATATCCGTGTTATTGTTTACTAACTATTACCTTACCCGAAGTTTCTATATAATTATTTTTACTTTCCAGTATTTTAACTTTGTAAATATACATCCCATTAGATATGGGGCTACCATTGTCAGATCTCCCATCCCACTCAACTAATTGGGATACATATCCTTCAGAAGTAATTTGCACAGGTCCTATCGTTTTTATCTTATTCCCGGTCATTGTACAGATTTCAATCAGCATAGAGAGTCCTCCGTTGAATTGGTTATGCGAAAATTCAAACCAGGTTTTATCGCTGAAAGGATTGGGATAGCAAAGCACGTTATGCGTTTTTAACTGTATAGTATTCTGAACATTAAATTCTATTTCCGCTTCGGAAGAATTGTTATAAAGATCCCAAGCTCTAAGTGTCAGGGTATGCTTTCCTTCAGGAAGGGTTTCTAACTGCAATTTGATTATCCCGTCGGTATAATTATCTACTAACGGTGTAAAGTAATCATTTACAATAAAAGAAGAATAATTATTGTGATCGGTAGTCAGGATAATATTGTGTCCTATGCCTGAATTCAAAACATTGATTCCGCTGGTGTCGTGCAAAGCTGCCATCAGCATCGCATTGTTATGTACGACATCTTCTGAACGAAATGATGTATCATTCAAGTACATGGAAATAGCAGGACCTTCGGTATCAGGCAAAGGATCAGGATTTATACCGCCTATGACAATTTTATCGAAATAACCGGTAGCATCCACCGAACCATTTTCGGCATAAAAGCTGAATTTGCCGAAGCCGTTAGACAGCATAATATCGCGGGGAATGAGTACATTGATAGTAAAATCTCCGTTCACCACACTTGCAGAACCATCGAAAATAACATTTTTTTGAAGGAAAAAACCAGTTTTATAACTATCCCAATCGTTTCCAAGCGTGTGGTATTCTGTTGATTTATCAAAGATTTTTACAAAAACCTTTCCATTAAAGTCGTCTACTTTTTCCCCGGATGCATTTGTGATTATCCCGGATAAAGAAAATCTGTCGAAAGCCTGTAAGGTATCTGCAAATTTTTCTATCTGTATATCATTAATTTTTGTAGCCAATACGTGCAACTTAGGATACGCCAGCCTGAGTGCAGGGTCACCCAATAAAACAAAATTTTTGAAATATATAGAAGAAGGGACCTTTGATTTTTTCACAATATCGCCGAGCCGTAAATAATTTCCCTGTTCATCTCTTGCAAAAACATAATTGTAAAATCTTTTGTTCAGGTTAAAGTTAGGGGTGGAAAAAGCCGGTCGTGTTGTAGTAAATAATGCTATTCCGCCTCCGTTGCTATTCAGCATTACCCATTCGCCGGCAGACACCCTTTCAGGGTCGTCGAAACGGCTGAATTCGCAGGTTGCAGTGATAAAAAGTGGCAGGCAATCAATATTTTCCCATTCTTCTATGTCCTGAGTTGTAGCCAATCCTTCGCCGGAAAGTCCTAATTCGCTGCCATGTCCGGTATAATTTATAATTAGTGCACCCTGTTCAATACGCTTTGCAAGGGCTTTCGTAGCGTCCGGGTACGAAGAGCTTGTCGCATTAGTAATTTGTTTGTACGAATCAAGGTATATTTTATCAATATTGTATACAGGGTCTTTATCTTTTACAATCTCGCTAAGCTCTTCCGCCTGGTCGAAATGCAGGTTTTTATTTTCATCATCGGCAATAAAACAGGTAATATTTCTCCAATCGCGCAGAGTAAGAGGAGAAGGAATCATGTAATGTTCAATTTTGTTGACGATTGCATCGGCTTCTGCCACTGTTGAAACCGCTAAACGTCCAATTCCTATGTCCACATTTCCTACAGCACCTTCTCCTTCCTCTTTGTCAAGAAGTCCGTAAAAGTCATCACAAACATAGGAACCTGTGCTAACTAATGATTCCTCGGATTGAAAAGTAGGAACGAAGTTATTATTATCGGGATACCTGTTTTTAGGATCAAATGAACCATCACCAAACAATAATAGATACCTCGGACGACTGAGAGAATCGGAAGTAAAGTAAACATTTCTTACAAAATCGCGAATGGCTGCAATATCCTGAATGCCGGAAGAAAATTCGTTATAAATTTCCGGAAGAATGGTTACTGCATATGTGAGGCCATCGTTGTTTTTGTGCAATTCGCCAAGCCGTACTGCCTGATTGTAAAATACTTCTTGTGTAATAATAAGTAAATCAATATTTTTAACAGAATGCAGGTTCTGATTATTAATTAAGCCTATCAATTCAGGTGTAAAAAATTGCGAAGCATCAAAAGCAACAAACTCGCATAAAGTATCGGTTGGCAAGGTAAAAAACAGGGAGTCTCCTACCACTTGGGGAATAATTTCTTTTATTGAAGTTGGTCGTGATAAATCCCAGATAGTTGGCACCTGAGTGCTAAACTGCATTCCAAAACGAGTAATTTTTTGATAACCTGTTGCATACGCATTTCTGAACAAAAGCTGACCACTTCTGAATTTCAATTGCCTTTCAATATTAAGTTCAATAAAATCAAGCCAGCCTTGCGAAGAAACGGTTCCTGGATTGTACTGCAGGCTCAGATTCAATTCGGGCTGAGTGATTGTAAAGGTTTTGAGCTGCATGGCAGAACGGGCATAAACAGAACTCAATGCCGGGTCAAGATCAGGCACATCGCAATGCAGAATGGATACATCATCTTTTATAATATCAAATGAAGTAGAATCTGCCGACTTTGCAGCTATCTTCAAACGGACTCCGGCAGGTTTTCCTACTACTACATCCTGAAAATAGTAGGAGGGTAATTCAATTTTTGTTTGCAGGTTATCAAACTTTTCTCCATACCAATCCTTTCCTGATTTTATAAGATTGATGCTGTCTTTTTCGTAAACACGATAATCGGTAAAAGTTGTTGCGTAGGAATTGGGCACAAAAGGGTAAACTGAAGATTCGACTATCCGTTTTCCTTCCTCAGTATTAAAATTCAGAAAATAACAATTATAATCAGCATACAGGTGCTTAATGTGTTCATACACTTTGTAAAACGGATTAATTCTCCATGAATCGGGCGATTTACCATAAAAAAGAAAAAAATCGCCAGGATTAAATTCCCCATCGCCACCGTCGTTTACATATATTGCATTTTCGAGTAAATCTATGGGACGATAGTAGGTATTGGATTCGGGTAAAATTCCGAAAGAATTACCAAACACCCTGATTTTTTGCGGATTAATACCAGCCGCATCAATGCCCCAAGCATTTAGCTGTTCGTATGTAATTTTATAAATCCCGCTTTCCTTCACCTTTATTTTATACCAATTACCGGAAGCAAGCACCGAATTTTCAGCAAAGGCAGCCTGTTCTGGTTTTGTTTGCGACTTTGCGTAGTCAATATTTTGAAAAAGTTCACCAATACGACCATTATAATTTAAAGGTACTACCTGTTGCGCATTTAATATGCCAAAAAGGCAAAATACCACAAATACAGTAAATATTTTTTTCATATTTTGATACTAGTATGGTAACATACAAACTATTAATTTTTTACAACTACAAGTTTTCCCCCCTTTTCCGCAGAATATCCATCATTGGTTATCACGTTGAGTCTGTAAAGATACAACCCTTGTCTTACACTACTACCATTACTATCTTTCCCATTCCAAACGGCTGCAACCGAACGGTATCCATCGGCAGTAAAAGTACTTTCCATCGAAGTAACTAATTGCCCCTCTGATGAATATATTTTCACTATTGCTTTCATTTGTTTACCTGCCTGGTTATGGTCAAAAATGATTTTTGTTTCATCCGAAAAGGGATTAGGGGCATTCAATACATGGGTAAGGTTGAATTTCCCAGAATTTTTCACATAAAATTCAATATATGCCTGCGATGAGTGATTAAAAACATCCCATACTTTTAGCGAAATAGTATGCAACCCCTCGGTTAGTCCGAAAAAAGGATAAAGTATAAAGCCTTCCTTGTAGGTGTTAAGTACCGACTCGTAATAGTCATTGAGTATTTGGGGTTCTTCAGTATTTCCGTCAAGTACTGCTATGATATCATGTCCAATGCCGTTGCCTACGGTGTTGATACCGCTCGAATCGCTGATATAAGCATACAGTTTTGGATTTTCGTCGGTGATTCCGCCTGATTCGAAATTTTTATCGTTTATATACATTTGAATGTCAGGGCCTGCATCATCATCGGCTAAATATTCAGCCATACCACCTACTATGATATTGTTATCGTATCCGGAGGCGTCGTTTTTATCACTATAAGCATAAAAACTCAATTTGCCGTTTCCATATTGGAATGCGATGTCGCGGGGAACAATAAAATTAAGTACAAAGTTTCCATTTGTTACATTTGCTTTTCCTTTGTAAATAATACTTTTTCTGAGTTGGAAAGTAATTGTACTTCCGCCATCGTTGCCTTTTGTTTCAATGGTATTTATTTTATCAAAAACTTCAATATTTACCGTACCGTTAAAATCATCCACTTTACGATTCCCGATGTCCCTTATTTCCCCTCTCACTTCAATGTCTGATAATGCTTTAAGGGTATCTGTTGCATTTCCGGTAAATTTATCAATTATAGAAGTGGTTACTACCTTTAATTCAGGGTAGTTAATAGTTATAGCAGGGTCGCCAAGCAGGATAAACTTTTGTCCGTTGGTGGGGTCTGAACCATTTTCACGTTTGGCAAGTTTTAAAATATCACCCAGTTTAGGATTTTTGTCGTTTAATTTTTGGAGGGCATATTTATACAAACTCATGTTTAGATGTGCATTGGGGTCACCATAGGTAGGTCTCGTGGTAGTGAACATGGCAATGGCACCTCCATTGGGGTTCAAAAATACTAATTCACCTGCCGAAACCCTTCCGGGGTCATCAAACCGGCTGAACTCGCAAGTTGCAGTTACAAAACAAGGCAAGTTATTTATGTTTTTCCAACTTTCAATATCGTTGATTTCTAACACTCTTTCATGTGCCCATCCCACTTCTCCACCATGTCCTGTATAGTTGAGAAACAGCGCACCTTTTTCTACCCGTTTGTTAATACTTACATTTACATCGGGGTAGCGGTTTCCACCCGGAGTAGATACCTGTTCGTACGCATCCAGGTAAATTTTATCAATGTTAAAGGTAGGATAAGTGCTTTCAATGTATTTTGCAATTGCTTCCGTTTGCTCAATATGTATGTTTCCTTCCTCATCGTCGGCAACAAAGCAAATTATGTTTCTCCACTCGCCCATTATTTCCGGACTTTGCACTGAATAATACATTATTTTATCCACCATTTTTTCTGCTTCTTCAAGGGTATTTACAGGAAGTCTTCCTATACCCACATCAAGATTTGCTACAAATGTATTTCCTTCATTATTTTCCAAAAAACCAAAATAGTCATCTGTAACATATGATGTTACATCATTATAAGATGCTTTACTCTGGAATGATGGTATTTTATTGGTGTTATTCTGCAGGTAATCCTTATAATCATACGAGCCATCACCAAACAAAAGAACATACTGTAAAGGAGTACTTTTTTGTCCCCTGTCATAAAGCATTTTTATAAAGTCGCGGATGGCAGAGATATCTTGGGCACCTGAAGAAAACTCATTGTAAATCTGTTGCGGAGTAACAACTGTAACAGATAAATTGTCATGTTCTGCATGAAAAGTAGCAAGACGGTATGCTTGTTCTGAAACATCAGGATGTGTAATAATCAGCATCTCTGTAGGTTCGAGAGCATGTAGGTTTTGATTATCAATTTTACCAAAATTTTCAACCTGGTAATACAAAGAGCCGTCGAAAGCTACAAATTCGTGTAATTTGCTGCTCTGCCATCTATAAGTATTAATATTTCCATTTGTATTAAGCGAAAGCCTGGCAATACTGTCAGGGTAGGTAACATCCCAAACCTGGGTTTCTGAAGCCGACGATTCAAGCCGGAGTTCAGCAATTTTACCATCACCTACTGATGTAATATCCCTAAAAGGTAGTTGACCTCCATGGAAGATCAAGTTTCTGATTACATTCAGTTCAATAAAGTTCAACCAGCCTATTGATGATGAAGCCGGCTTGTTATAAGTAGTTTTAACATTTATGGAAGGTGAAGTAACCATAAATTCTTTATTACCCAAAGCTTCAACGGCATATTCATGGCTATTTCTAGGGTCTGAAAAATTAACAACTACATTTAAGGCTTCCCCTTCTATAGTAAAGCTGAAAACACTTGCCTGGGGTGATTTTGCCGCCACGTTAGCATTAAGAATTACTGGTGAAGCCGTATTCAAATCGGGAAAATTGAAGTTAAAATCATAACTTTTTACGGCATCAAAGACTTCGCCCAGCCATATTCTTCCTGATTTTATAAGGTTAATTTTTTCTTCCTCATGGTAAGCGTAATCGTTAAAAGTATTTACGTGGTTTGTTGGCGAAAGAGAAGATGATGCTAATAATGAAATCCTTTTCCCTATTCCGGAATCGGTAGTTATAAAGTAATAAGTATAATCGGAATAAATATTGAGATTATGTTCAAAATAATTTTTTAATAAATTGTATTTCCATACGGTCGGCGATTGTCCATAAAAAAGGATGTAATCGTTTGGGTCGAATTTTCCATCTTCTTCACCGCTCACAAAAATCGGGTTTTCAATAAGATCATCGTACCTTGCATCTCTGTTGGCTTCGGGCAGCATTCCACCCCCGTTTCCGTATATCCTAATATTGTGTGGGTTAATGGATGAAACATTGATGCCCATGGAAGACAGGTCGTTATAGGTAATTTTATATATTCCTGTATTTTTTACGCCTATTTTGTACCAGCTACCGGTTTCAAGCACCGAATTATAGGTACTAACCGTTGCTTTTATCCCTGCTTTATAGTAAGTACTATCTTCAGTTATTGCAATCTGGGCAAAAGTAATCTGAACGCTGAAAATAATGAAAATTAATAGTAATACTTTATTTCTCATATAGTTGGAAGTAAAAAACATCAATAAACTTGCCTTCGCAGTCATTCCTTGATAAAGGTGTTAAACTGCCTTTACATCAAGTTAAAATAAGACTGCAAATTTAACGTTATCTTTATTGTTAATATTGTAAATGTAGATGTAGTAAAAAAAATAATTTGGTTTTTAAAAAATATTTGTATTATTGCCTGCGAAAAACAGCGGGTTGATATATGCTTAAAAAATTCATTTTCATAGTTATATGTAGTAGTAGTATGTGTGTATCTTTTGGGTATTCACAAGATGCACAGTTTTCACAATACTTTGCCCATCCGCTTTACCTGAATCCTGCACTTGCAGGAAATAAAGTCTGTCCACGCTTGACATTGAACTATAGGAACCAATGGCCATCCATTTCTAATGGATTTGTAACCTATAGTGCTTCGTACGATCAATATGTTGAAGCACTACATGGAGGTGTCGGTGTTATGTTCGTAAGCGACCAGGCAGGTGGAGGAATTATTTCTACTAATGCAATTACCGGAATGTACAACTACCGGTTCAATGTTTCCGACCATCTTATAGCCAGTATGGCATTGCAGGGAGCTTACCAGTTTAATAAATTAGATTGGGGAAAATTAATATTCGAAGATCAAATAAATACCCGCCAGGGAACAATAAATCCTACCAGTGAAAAACCACCCAGCAACGAAAG
This sequence comes from Lentimicrobiaceae bacterium, assembly GCA_023227965.1. Classification (NCBI taxonomy): domain Bacteria; kingdom Pseudomonadati; phylum Bacteroidota; class Bacteroidia; order Bacteroidales; family Lentimicrobiaceae; species Lentimicrobiaceae bacterium. Next base: position 37,291 of record JALOCA010000004.1, read on the forward strand.
TGTTGGTTTTGCCGATTTCGGAGCCGGAATATTGCTTGGTTACAACGAAAAATTATACGGTGGAGTAGCCGTTCACCATCTTTCGGAGCCGGATATTGCATTTTATGATAACGGGAAAAGCAATCTTGATATGAAAATAACCGCTCATGCCGGTGCAATATTTAGTGTTGCAGGAGATTATTCAAGAGATGATCCATCTGATATTTGGGCAATTTCTCCACAAATTCTTTACCAGCAGCAAGGGAAATTTCACCAGTTAAATGCGGGTATATACCTGAATGCTTTCCCTTTTGTAGGAGGATTTTGGTACCGGCACAATTTTGAGAACCCTGATGCCGTTATAGCTATGTTAGGGATTCAATATGACGCCTTAAAAATTGAATATAGTTACGATTATACGGTATCTAAACTCGGGAATGCAAGCGGAGGAGCACATGAAGTATCTTTGGTTTATCAATTCAGATGTATTGAAAAGATGCGAAAAATCCGGCCACTTGATGTTCCCAATTTCTAAATTTTTTATCTTTGCAAACCTAAATTAAAGAATACACAATGGTAAAATACGGTAAATTCATTCTCACAGTAGCAGTTATAGGCTCTCTTACCTTACTGACATCGTGTTTTAAAAAAGATGTTTCAAAAACCACTGGTTGGGAATACAACAACGAAAAAAACGGTGGCTTCGAAAAACCTCCTTTTAAAGAAACAAAAACAGGTCCGGGACTTGTACTTATCGAAGGCGGAACCTTTGTTATGGGACGTACCGAAGACAATCCTATGTACGACTGGAATAATATTCCTCGAAGAGTTACTGTCCAGACTTTTTACATGGACGAAACCGAAGTAAGTAACCTCGATTATGTGGAATATCTGTATTGGTTGCACAGGGTTTTTTATACCGACCACCCGGCTGTTTACCGTAAAGCTTTGCCAGACACCCTTGTATGGCGTGACAGGCTTTCGTACAACGAACCTTTAGTGGAAGTGTACCTTCGTCACCCGGCTTACCGCAATTATCCTGTAGTGGGTGTTAACTGGCTGCAAGCCAATGATTATTGCCTCTGGCGTACCGATAGGGTGAACGAAATGATGCTTGTAAAAGCAGGCATACTTGATTACGATCCCGCCCAAAGAGGAGACAATAATTTTAATACCGAAGCATACCTAGCAGGACAATACGAAGGTATTGTAAATAAAAACCTTAAAAGTTATAACCCTAACGGTACCGGAGCCCGTAGGGCAAAAGTGGAAGATGGAATCATGATGCCCAAGTACCGCCTGCCGACCGAAGCCGAATGGGAATATGCCGCTCTGGGTCTTGTAGGAAATACTTCCGACGAACGCATAGTTGAACGCCGTATCTACCCATGGAACGGAAGTGGTCTCAGAACCGATAACCATAAAGCCTATGGTGATTTTGTTGCCAACTTCAAACGCGGACGAGGCGACTACATGGGCGTTGCCGGCAATCTGAACGATGCCAACGACATCCCCGGAGAAGTTGATGCATACTGGCCCAACGATTTCGGATTGTATAACATGGCTGGTAACGTTGCCGAATGGGTACTTGATGTGTATCGTCCCCTTTCGTTTCAGGATATTGCCGACCTTAGCCCCTATCGTGGCAATGTATTCAAAACAAAAGCTACCGATGCCGATGGCGTACTCGAACAAAAAGACAGCCTTGGAAAAATCCGCTGGCGCGAAGTTACTCCCGAAGAAAGTGCCAACCGTCGTAATTACCGGCAAGCCGACAATAAAAATTACCTCGATGGAGATTACCCCTCAACTATTACCAATGATTGGAACGCGAAACCTTCCAATACTAATACTACCAACTACATGTATGAATACGGTATTAATTCACTCGTAAGCGATAAATCAAGGGTTTACAAAGGTGGTTCATGGAAAGACAGAGCCTACTTCCTCAGCCCCGGCTCACGCAGATTCCTCGACGAAGATTTAAGCGCCGATTATATCGGCTTCCGATGTGCCATGTCAAGGGTGGGGAGCCCTATAGTTGGAAAAAGAAAGTAAACTTAAAAAAAATATCTAAATCCACCCCATCGCAAATTGTTGTGATGGGGTTTTTTCAATTTCATTTAAAATGATTGATATTGAATGTATTTATAAAATTTTTACCCGTCACCCTGCCATCGTAACCGACAGCAGGAAAATTATTCCGGGATGTATTTTCTTTGCATTAAAAGGAGAAAATTTCAATGGAAATATTTTTGCACAATCAGCTCTTGATGCCGGAGCCGCCTATGCCGTAGTTGATGATGCAGGATACGCTACAAACGACCGCTGTCTTTTGACCGACAATGTATTACAAACCCTTCAGCAACTCGCTACTTTTCATCGTATGCAATTTGAAATCCCCGTAATAGCCATCACGGGGACCAATGGGAAAACTACTTCCAAAGAGCTTATAAGCAATGTATTAAAACAAAAATACGCCCTTATTGCCACAGCAGGCAACCTCAACAACCACATCGGAGTTCCTCTCACCCTACTATCCATTTCGAAAAAAACAGAAATTGCGGTCGTTGAAATGGGAGCCAATCATCCCGGGGAAATTGAATTTTTGTGCCATTTGGCAAAACCCACCTATGGGTTGATTACCAACATCGGGAAAGCCCATCTGGAAGGTTTTGGCAGCTTTGATGGAGTAATTGCGACAAAAACAGAACTATACAGATTTCTTTGCCAAAATAACGGAAAAGCCTTTGTTAACAGCGACAACTTGTTGCTTATGCAAAACCTCAACGGGGTACAGACGATTGAATATGGTAAAAATTCCTTGTCAAGTTATTCGGTAAAAACGATTGAAAACAATCCTTTTGTAAAAATAATGGTCAATACCGGAGAAAAAAACTATAACATATCTACCCATCTGATAGGCAATTATAACTCTGAAAATATCCAAGCGGCTATCGCTGTCGGAACTTATTTCGGTGTTTCTTTTTCGGCAATAAAAAATACCATCGAAAATTATCGTCCTTCCAATAACCGATCGCAGATGCTGCAAACTGCTAAAAACACCCTTGTCCTCGACATGTATAATGCCAATCCAACCAGCATGTCAGCAGCAATTGACAATTTCTCCACCCTGCAATTTGCAAGAAAAATGCTCATCCTTGGCGATATGCTTGAACTGGGTACGGAAAGCGAGAAAGAACACCAAACTATTATTAAAGAAATAGAAAATAAAGGTTTGATCAAGGTTATTTTAATAGGTTCCCAATTTTGCAAAGTCAATACAAATACCAGTTTTCATTGCTTTGCAGATGTAGCACAGGCAAAAAAATTTATTCAGCAACAGAATATTGAAAACACCTGCCTTTTGATAAAAGGTTCGAGAGGAATTCATTTAGAAGATATTACCGATGTGCTATAAACCTCAATCCACATGGAAAACCATAGGTATCATGTCGGGCACTTCGCTCGACGGGCTTGATATGGCATATTGCGAATTTACAGAAGAAAACGGAAAATGGTCGTTCCAAATCATCAGGGCGCAAACCTATGACTACGATGCACAATGGAAAAAGAAACTCAGCGAGCTACCTGGGAAAAATGCCCTTACCTTAGCGCAAACGCATGTAGAATTGGGTCATTTCATTGGGAAAACAGTCAAAGAGTTTATCACCAGTTACACATTGAAACCCGATTTTATTGCCTGCCACGGGCATACTATTTTTCACCAACCAGATAAAGGTTTTACATTACAAATCGGTGAGGGTGCTTCTATTGCAGCCGAAACCGGCATTGCCGTTGTCTGCGATTTTCGTTCTCTTGATGTAGCACTGGGCGGGCAGGGAGCACCCCTGGTACCCATTGGCGATAAATTGTTATTTCCTGATTATGATTGTTGTATTAACCTGGGTGGCTTTGCCAATATTTCTTATAATGCTTTTTATAAACGTATTGCATTTGACATCTGCCCTGTAAATATCGTTATCAATCATTTATCAGAATTACTCGGCAAAAAATTTGATGAAAACGGGGAACTTGCCCGCACAGGTAAATTACATTTGGAACTTTTTCAGGCATTAAACCAACTCGCATTTTATAAAACACCTCCACCCAAATCACTGGGTAAAGAATGGGTTGAAAAAAATGTATTTCCACTTTTGCAGCAATATTCACTTCCCATACCCGACTTGATTCGGACAGTAACGGAACATGCTGCATACCAGATTTCTGTTGTAATTAATTCTATTTCTGGCAATACAAGTGAACATACCACTTTGGTAACGGGAGGCGGGGCAAAAAATATTTTTCTGACAAAACTGCTCCGAAAATACTGCAACAGCCATTTGTATATACCCAATAATCTGATTATTGATTATAAAGAAGCTCTCATTTTTGCGTTTCTGGGAATACTGCGGATGCAGAAAAAAGCCAATTGTTTGCAATCGGTAACCGGTGCACGTATTGACAATACGGGAGGATGTGTTTATGAACCCTAATTTTGTGTAATTGCGTTTTAATTTTTTTATCAAAACAAAAAACAGAGCAACTATTAATCTGCTGCCCTGCTTCTTTCAGACAAATATTGTAAGTTATTTTAATTCTGGTTATTATAAGGACAGTTTTGATTGCCTCTGCCCTGTTTGCCACTGCGAAAATGTTTTTTGTGCATTTTACCCATTGGTTGTTTGTCAAAAACAATTTTTTGTTCATCAGTAAGCAAATTCCTGATTTCCAAGCGATGCGTAATCTTTTTCTTCATCATTTGCACTTTTAGCTGCCCGATATCTTCAATTACTTTGTTAATGGCATCCATATCCGGTTTATCGGCATGGTTTAATGTGTTCAGCCTGGCTTTCTTTTCTGCCATCTGGTCGCGGATTGCCTGCATAGATTTGAAATGTTGATCGTGGAGTTTTTCAATTTTTGTCTGCTGATCTTCAGACAAATTTGGCAAACTATGGTTATAGTATGCTCTATTACAGTTTTTTTCATCGAGCCGTTGTTTGCCATACCCGCTTCCAGGTTGTGCAATGGCTGTATTTGCTGCCATAAAAGCCAGCATAAAAAGTACAGCCGTTATCATTTTCATAGTTTTCATGATTGATTGATTATTAGTTATTATCTTTATTTATTCTTTGTTGCTGATTTTTCCAGCCATGGTGATGCCTGTATTGCATTTCTTTTCCCGGTTTGGCATCGTTAAGTTGTGGAATTTTGTTCAGAAGCGTTTTTAATTTTTTGCGTTGTGTGGGAGTACATATTTTTTGTAGAGCAATAAAGTGTCTGTATGTATTTATTTTCAATTGTTTATGTAACTCCCCCATCGAAAGTGCTATTGCATGCAACTCAGAAGTATCGGGAGTATCATTCGAAAGTTCCCGAATCATTTTTTGCTTGTTTTCGCGCTGCTGTTTAAAAATTTCAGAAGATGAAGAAAAAAACTCCATTCTTAATGTCTTAAACTGAGTTTTCTGCATAGGGCTTAATTGCAACTCTTTTTCAATGAATCCACCACCGATACCTCTTGGGTTTTGTTCTTCGGGAGTACTATGCCTGAAGGAATGGTAAGCCATTGTGCCAAGGGCAGCAATATTTATGATTAACAGAATAATTACTGTCCACGTAAGAAGTGCTATTTTTCTTGTGGTACTCATATTTTTATTTGTTATTAACGTCCAAATAAGTATTTAGTGATTCCTGCAAAACGCCATCATCATCAAGATAATATTCACTGGCGGAAATTGCCAAAACTGTATCCCTGTCGGAGAAAACGGTGAAAGGGACACTACCATACCACAGGGTATTTCCTATGATGATACCGACAATTATCCCTGCAATTACAGCAACAGTCAAGGGGGTTAACTTATTTAAAAAAAATGACATAGGTGCTGAGCGGATTGTATTCTGATTTTTTATCTTTTCGATTACCTTAGCCGTAAAATATGGATTGATGTTTGCATTTTGCAAATCCTCTTTCATCTCCTGAAAAACAGATTGCAATTGATTAAATAGTAAATTGCATTGTTGACATGTCAAGAGATGTTCGGTAATTAGTCTTTTTTCCGAAACAGAGAAGCTTTCTTCGGAATAAAACACCATTTTCGATTGCACTTCTTTACATTCCATTGTCTTACTTTTTTAATTCGACACCTGCTATTAATAAAACTTGCGTTTGAAAATATTTAATGGTATAAGTAAATTAATTTTTTTTGAAGATTAATCTTGGCTCTGTGAATAAGCGATTCTACTGACGGCAAACTGGTATGCATTACAGCGGCAATTTCTTTATATGGTAAATCATCGAAATTGTGTAAAGTGAATGCTATTCTCTGTTTTTCAGGCAATGTTTCTATAGCTTTGTACAATTCTGCGGCTCTTTCCTTATTTTCAATGGCATAGCCCGGATGCATGTTTTCTGTTGCAACAGGCTCATTTTCTTCATAATTTTTTGAATATAAAATATTTTCAAATGCTTGTATCCATTGTCTGCGTTTCACACTTCTGAGAAAATTTATTGATTTATTTACTGCAATACGGTAAATCCAGGTTGAAAATTTTGAAGCATTTTTAAATTTTGGTAACGATTGAAATACTTCTACAAAAACGTCCTGAGCAATATCATTGGCATCGTCAGTATTATGAATAAACCCAAAACATATTTTATAGACCATTGTTTTATAGCGTTCTACTATTATTTCAAAAGCTTTTTCCTCATTCTGAATGGCTTTAATAATAAGTTCGTTTTCGGTCATAGCAATGGACTTGGCATCTCTATTATGACAACTTTTGAATTCCGGAGTTTAATTGCAATAATACATCAGACAAAAGAAATGGGGAAAACTTGCGTAATACAATTACTAGCATTATACTTGCACAATTAAAACGCAAAAATCATATTAAATTAACCTAAAATTAACATTAGCTTAAAAAAACCTCGGTTGTACAGTTTACTTTTGCGCAAAATTTATATTTTTTAATATGAATTTATCATGTAAGCACATAAAGAATTAACATGTTCGGTTTAGATATTTGGTTAACTATTTTACTGATAATATGCTTGTTGGCAGCCTGTTCTTTTGAATTTATCAATGGATTTCACGACACAGCCAATGCGGTGGCAACTGTAATTTATACTCACTCTTTAAAACCTAAAGTTGCAGTTATTTGGTCAGGGATGTGGAATTTTATAGGAGTATATGTAGGTGGAATTGCAGTAGCAATGGGTATAGTTAATCTTTTACCTACTGAAGCCCTTATAGATCAGAATATTTACCATGGTTTAAGCATGATAATGGCATTGCTGTTGACTGCTATACTTTGGAATTTGGGAACATGGTATTTTGGTATTCCCTGCTCAAGTTCGCATACATTAATAGGTTCAATTTTTGGTGTTGGCCTTGCTTATATGCTAATGCCGGGAGGACACTCGGTGGTTTTAAACTGGAATAAAATAGGCGATGTTGGTCTCTCTCTGCTTATTTCACCGGTTTTTGGCTTTGGATTTGCTTTTATTCTGATGGTTATACTTAAAAAGTTGATAAAAAATAAAAAAATATTTAAAGACCCTCCTGAAAAAAAAGCTCCACCTCTCTGGATTCGAAGCATCTTGATTTTAACTTGTACCAGTGTAAGTTTTTCGCACGGTTCGAACGACGGACAAAAAGGAATTGGACTGGTAATGATAATCTTAATTGGCATTATTCCTTTTCATTTTGCACTCGACCATACAAAAAAACCCCAGCAACTTGTTACAAGTTTACAAAGAATAGAATTTACCCTCTCAAAAATTGATTCAGCTAAACTTAATAAAGAACAACTGGCAACTTTCCATTCCATACAATTGGAAATTGATTCCATACAATCGTATGTATCCCACGCGACACTTTTTACCCAGGTTCCTTCAAAAAAACATTTTGAAATAAGAAAAGATATCCTCCTTATTGCAAAGAAATCGAATGCCTTGATATCCGAATATAATATACAATACAATAATATTATTCCATCATCCGAAACAAAAATATTTAAAAAACACATAGCAAATATTAAAACATTTACAGAATATTCCCCCTGGTGGGTAATTTTAATGATCTCATTATCATTAGGATTAGGGACTATGATTGGGTGGAAACGTATTGTTGTTACCATAGGCGAACGCATCGGCAAAACCCATTTAACTTATGCGCAGGGAGCAACCGCAGAAATAATAGCTGCCAGTACCATAAGCGTTTCTACTTGGTTAGGCTTGCCGGTGAGTACCACACATGTACTTTCATCCGGAGTTGCCGGTTCTATGGTTGCTGATAATGGGCTTAAAAATCTGCAAATGAAAACGGTAAAAAACATCGCCATTGCCTGGCTAATTACGTTACCTGTAACTATATTTCTCTCAGCCATTTTATTTTTATTGTTTCGCATGATTTTTAGCTAATTTTGCGCACTTTTTACGTAAATAATTTTTCATGCTAGAACTTTTTAACCAATTAATCTACATTCTCACCCATATTGATATTGTTTTACGAAATTGGGTGGTTGATTATCAAACATGGACTTACTTAATCCTGTTTACAATTATTTTTTGCGAAACCGGCTTGGTTGTTACCCCATTTTTACCCGGAGATTCGCTTTTGTTTGCAGCCGGAGCAGTAGCTGCAATGCCCGGGAACCCATTAAATATTATATATATTGTTGTTATTTTGGTAATTGCTGCTTTCGCCGGAGATAATTCCAACTATTGGATTGGAAGGTTTTTAGGAGACAAAGTGTATAAAAAAGATTATCGTTTGATAAAAAGGAAATATCTTGACCAAACCCATACTTTTTACGAAAAGCATGGGGTGATAACTATAATTATTGCCCGATTTATGCCCATTATCCGCACTTTTGCACCCTTCGTTGCAGGGGTGGGAAAAATGAAATATCCCCGGTTTTATACTTTCAGTTTTATTGGGAATATAATTTGGGTGAGTCTTTTTAGCATTGCTGGTTATCTCTTTGGGAATTTACCCTCGGTAAAAAGTAATTTTTCCATAGTAATTTTTGCCATTATCGGCATCTCATTACTGCCACCCGTGTTTACTGCGTTGCGTCACAGGTTTCAAAAATAATGGCTCCGAAAATTTTTTCGATTAAAAACTTAATTACTTTTGCGTGTTTTTTCCCAATCAATGGAAAATCGTAAAATCAGGTCCGGTATTTCAAAGTTGTCATTAACAGGGCTTATTGTTACTTTAGGCATTGTATATGGCGACATCGGCACATCGCCCCTTTACGTAATGAAAGCCATTGTAAACGGTGCAAATGCAGGGATTACCCATGATTTTATTCTCGGTGCTATTTCCTGTATTTTCTGGACACTTACACTGCAAACCACTCTAAAATATGTTATTATCACCTTAAGGGCTAACAACAAGGGAGAAGGAGGAATTTTTTCCCTGTATGCCCTGATTCGTAAAAAAAGAAAATGGGTATTTATTCTGGCTATCATCGGGGGTTCTGCTTTATTAGCAGATGGGGTAATCACACCGTCAATTACCGTTGTATCAGCCATAGAAGGATTAAAAATCATTAATCCTCACGTAAATGTTATACCTATTGCGCTTATCATAATTGCACTTCTTTTTATTATTCAGCAGTTTGGTACAAAATTTATCGGAGAATTTTTTGGTCCCATTATGTTTTGCTGGTTTCTGATGCTTAGCATTATAGGTACTATACAAATTTTTAATTATCCTGAAATTATTAAATCATTCAACCCTTATTACGCCTACAAATTGCTTGTACAATATCCTGGGGGGTTTATTTTGCTCGGAGCTGTTTTTCTTTGTACCACAGGTGCCGAGGCTTTGTATTCCGATTTGGGGCATTGTGGTTTAAAAAATATCAGAATTACCTGGGGATACGTAAAAATAAGTCTGTTGCTTAATTATTTAGGGCAGGGTGCCTGGATACTTACCCATACAGATATCCTGATAACCGGCATCAATCCTTTCTACATGATTATGCCTCCCTGGTTTTTAATTTTTGGTGTCATCTTATCCACAGCAGCAGCCATAATAGCCAGCCAGGCACTAATCAGCGGGAGTTATACTATCATAAGCGAAGCTATTTCATTGAATTTCTGGCCAAAGGTTAAAATAAGTTACCCTACTACCATTAAGGGGCAGATGTATATTCCCAGTGTTAACTGGTTCTTATTCCTGGCAGTAATTTTTGTTATTATCTTTTTTAAAGAATCTTCCAATATGGAAGCAGCATACGGTTTGTCAATAACCATCACTATGTTAATGACAACCATGTTGCTATTTTTCTACCTGTCTAAAAAGAAAGCCTCATTTCTTTATGCTATTCCGATTGTACTGGTTTATCTCTCCATTGAAGGTTCTTTCCTTATTGCCAACCTACATAAATTTTCAAGTGGAGGTTGGTTTACCCTGCTTCTTGCCGGTATATTCACGATCGTAATGTTTGTGTGGTTCCGGGGCAGAAATATCAAAAAACGATTCACCGAATTCGTTAAAATCAAAGACTATATTGAAATACTGAAAGACTTGCGTAACGACGAAAGTATTCCAAAATACGCTACCAACCTTGTGTATATTACCCGTGCAAATTACAAAACTGACATTGAGCAAAAAATCATCTATTCCCTTATCAACAAAAAACCTAAACGTGCTGACTGCTACTGGTTTGTACATGTTGATATTCTTGATGAACCACACACGCTTGAATATAAAGTAGATACCATTGTTGCCGATTCCATTATCCGGGTTGATTTCAAAATGGGATTCAAGGTTGTTCCCCGACTGAACCTGTTTTTTAAAAAAGTTATTGAAGAATTGGTGAAAAACGATGAGATAGACGTGGTAAGCCGTTATCCTTCACTTCGTAAATACAATATTCAAAGTGATTTCCGATTTGTAATTATTGACCGTATCCAAAATTATGATTTCGATTTTTCGCCCTTCGATCAGTTTATTATGGATATTTACTCTATCCTGAAACGTGTCGGAATTTCGGAGGTAAAAGCCCTAGGACTCGACACCAGCAATGTGATAGTTGAAAAAGTCCCTCTCATAGTAGAAGAAGTCGAATTATCAAAATTAAAACGTATCAACAACGGGCATACATCTTCTGCTCCCCATTAAAAAATGCAAACTGAAAAATAAAATTACTCTTTTTCAGTTATTTCTGTATTAACATCAGTTTGTTAACAAAAAAAAGGAAATCCTCCATTGTCTGCTTATTCAATTATCTAACTTTACCCAATCAAAAAAATAAAAATCAATGCTTAACGGATTATTACTTCAAATTCCCAGCTCCCCGGTTCAGGGAATGGATACGGTTACCGACACACTGACACAAACAGCACAACAGGTAAGTATGCCTTTAGTACAACAGCCTGTCAGCGAAACCTTAACCCTGCTTGACCTTGTGATAAAAGGCGGACCTATTATGATTCCCATTGCTTTACTTTCATTGATTGCAGTGTATGTTTTCATTGAAAGATACCTTGCCATTAAACGTGCATCTAAGCAGGAATCTAATTTTATGAACAACATCCGCGATTTCATCATGGATGGAAGGATTGATTCTGCCCTTTCTTTCTGCAAAAACAACGATAAACCCGTTGCCCGCATGATTGAAAAAGGAATAAAGCGCATAGGCAGACCACTCAAGGAAATAGAAGAATCTATTGAAATTGTCGGTAAATTTGAAGTGTACAAACTTGAAAAAAACCTTGTCATTTTAGCCATCATCGCCGGGATTGCCCCCATGTTTGGGTTTATAGGAACCATTATCGGGGTAATTAAAATTTTTCATGACATTTCGCTTGCCGGTGATATAAGCATAACAAGCGTTTCATCCGGACTATACACTAAAATGGTATCGAGTGCCGCCGGTCTTATTATCGGTATTTTTGCTTTTGTTTGCTACCATTGGCTGAATATCATGGTAGACAAAATTGTGCAGAAAATGGAACATAATGCTATGGAATTTATTGATTTACTGCAAGAACCCACCAAATGAAACTCCGCAGAAAAAATAATATCAAAGCAGAAGTAGCTACTTCGAGCATGAACGACATCATGTTTTTTCTGATGTTGTTTTTTCTCATCATGTCCACCCTGCTAAATCCCAATGTAATCAGACTTACACTTCCCAGTTCAAAGCATAACCAGGCAATTCATAAAAAGGAAATTGCAGTATCTGTAACTAAGGATTTACAGTATTTTATCAACAACCAGCCTGTTTCTTTCCAAATGTTAGAACCCATATTACAGAAAGAATTGCAAAAATCAGCTGATGCCACCGTGATTTTACGTTGCGATAACAGTTTAAGTGTACAGGACTTAGTAAACATACTCGAAATAGGAAACAAACTGAAAGTAAAAATGATACTTGCAACCAAATCGCCTCAGGGGAGCAATGGATAAACGAAAGGAAACACGTAACAGAATATTTGGCTTCGGAGGAACCCTTATTTTTCATGGGTTACTATTCCTGCTGATGATATGGGTAGCCTTTACTACTCCGATCCCTCCATTTCCTGAAGATGGTGGCGGAGGTACTGGTTTGGGAATAGAAGTTAACCTGGGCAATTCTGAAGAGGGAATGGGCGACGAGCAACCTCAGGAAATTGCCATGCCTAAGTTTAAAGAAACAAAAATTACAGCCGTATCCGAACAAACCACCGTTTCGAAAAATGCGGTAGCCCCTGATGAAAATGTTCTTAGCGAAGAAAATGGCGAAGAAACCTCTTTGAAAACTTCTCCCGATAGAACAAAAGAAAAAATAGCCCAGCCGCAACCAACGGTAAATCCCAATGCTTTATTTAAGAAAAAAGCCAAAACAGGAAATGAAGGAATTACCGGAAACCCGGGCGATCAGGGAAATCCCAATGGCACCCCAAATTCAAAAAACTACTATGGTTCAGGTGGTCAAGGCTCAGGAGGCGGACAAGGCGGAGGTCAGGGAACTGGTGTGGGTACCGGCACCGGAGGTGGCGTTTCATTCGCACTTTCAGGACGCAAATCTAACTATATCCCTGTACCACAAAGCCGTTCGAAAGAGCAAGGTAAAGTAGTGGTTGAAATTACAGTAAACCGCCAGGGTGAAGTTACCCGTGCAAAATCGGGAGCAAGAGGAACAACAACTACAGACCTTACCCTGTGGAAACTTGCCGAACAATCAGCAATTAAGGCGCATTTTGATGCCAAACCCGGTGCCCCGGAAGAACAAAAAGGCACTATTACTTATATTTTTATTACCCGTAACTGATGAACTATCAGCAGGCACTGGATTATATGTTTAGCCAGTTACCTATGTATCACCGCATTGGTGCTGCTGCATACAAAGCCGACCTGAGCAATACCCTGCAGCTATGCAATGCTATCGGGAATCCGCAATCCCGTTTCCGGAGTATTCACATTGCGGGCACCAATGGCAAAGGCTCTGTTTCGCACATGCTTGCTTCTGTTTTGCAAATTCAAGGACTGAAAACCGGACTTTATACCTCTCCCCATCTGAAGGACTTTAGAGAACGTATCCGCATTAACGGAAAAAAAATTTCCAAAAAATCTGTAACCCACTATGTTGACAAATACAAAGAATTGTTTGAAAGCATCCAGCCTTCTTTCTTCGAAATGACCGTCGGGATGGCTTTTGAATGGTTTGCAGAAGAACAGATTGATATAGCCGTAATCGAAACCGGACTGGGAGGAAGGCTTGATTCTACCAATATCATAACTCCCATCGTATCAACAATCACCAATATTGGTTTCGACCATACTCATTTCCTGGGAAATACACTTGAAAAAATTGCCTTCGAAAAAGCAGGAATAATCAAAAAAAATATTCCTACGGTGATTGGAGAAACGCACCCCTCTACCCAGGACATTTTTATCAATAAAGCTAAGGAAACAGGTTCCTCCATATTTTTTGCCGACAAGGAATTTATTACCGGTAATGCTCTTTATGATAAAAAAAATCGTTGCCTGGTTACAGATATTTATTTCCCTGACAACACATTGTATTTAAAATCACTACAATGCGACCTCACAGGGCAGTACCAGTTAAAGAATATTCGTACTGTGTTGCAAACTCTCCGTGTATTAAATGCAAATGGGTGGAAGATTGGGGAAGATTCCATCCGCCGGGGGCTACGAAACGTTAACAAAAATACCGGATTATCAGGGAGGTGGCAGATTCTGCAATCACAGCCTCTTTGCATTTGCGATTGTGCCCATAATCCCGACGGTATGCAAGAAGTCATTTCCCAATTGCAGCTTATGCAGTATGATCACCTCCATTTTGTAATCGGGATGGCGAACGATAAAGATATTGATCATGTTTTGGAAATGTTGCCCCGGAATGCAACATACTATTTTTGCAAAGCCAACATTCCTCGTGGAGCCGATGCTTCCGAACTCGCCGGAAAAGCCGCCGGATTTGGCTTGCATGGCAATATATATTCATCAGTAAAAGAGGCTTATACTTTTGCGCAAAAGGCAGCTTCGATGAAAGACCTTATACTGGTAAGCGGAAGTATTTTTGTAGTTGCCGAAGTAGTTTAATTGCATTCTTTTATATTTCGTATCTTTGCAGCAGCAATCGTTCGATCTGTCGCTCTCCGGTTTTCGGCTGGAGGGAGGAAAGTCAGGACAACACAGAGCACCATACTTCCTAACGGGAAGGTCCCGGTTTTCCGGGAACAGAAAGTGCCACAGAAAATAACCGCCCCGATTAAATCGGGGTAAGGGTGAAAACGTGGGGTAAGAGCCTACGACGTCAGCGGGCGATCGGTGACGGGGGTAAACCTTATGGGTTGAAAGACCAAATATATCCTGAATTTCTGCATTTTGCAGAATCCGGATTGCTCGTCCGGTTTCTTCGGAAGTAAAGGAGGGGTAGGTCGTTAGAGCTGGCAGGCAACTGCCTTCCCAGATAAATGACAGAATAAAACAGAATCCTGCTTACGGAACGATTGCTTTTTTCTTTTTCTATCCAAAGATTTTTATACTAATTGGGTTGTAATCTCCGTTATTTTTCAATAGTTCCCTGTTGAAAAGTTATTGGTTATGTATAATTATCAGTCTCTTTTTTCAAGTATTTTTATCTTTCTTTAGACAGAATCATATGAAAATTAAAACCAGCTTCTTATCATTACTCTTTTTCATTATCCTTTGCAATACAGGAAAAGTTTTTTCCCAAAATACAGCCAGCGAACTGCAGCCCTATGCCGACTATCGGCTGGCAAAAGAAATGTTTTCAGTGCAGAAATTCGGAGCCGCACAGGCACTTTTTGAAAACGTGATGCAATCCATTCCGGATAAAGAGGATGCTATACGTATTGATGCAGAATACTATGCCGCATTTTGTGCACTTGAATTGCTGCACCCCGATGCCGAATACCGGATGATAGAGTTTATTACCTACCATCCCGACAATAATAATACAAAAGTTGCCTATTTTCAACTCGGCAAATTTTATTACAGCCAAAAAGATTTTCAAAAAGCAGTTGCCGCTTTTGAGAAAACCGATATTTTCGAACTGAACAACCGTGACCTCGCGGAATATTATTTTAAACTGGGGTTAAGTTATTTTAAAAGAAATGATTTTGAAAAAGCATTGAAAAATTTTTATGAAATAAAAGATTCGGAAAACCAGTACAGTGCCCCGGCTTTGTATTATTATTCCCACATTTCGTATCTGAATAAAAATTATGAAACCGCTCTTTCGGGTTTTAATAAACTTAAAACCAACGAAACCTTTAAAAATATGGTTCCGTTATATATAGCCCAAATACATTACATCAAAGGCGAATATGATGCGCTTCTGCAGGTTGCCATACCCCTGCTCGAAAATGAAAAAACAAAGAAAATTTTCGACCTTGCCCGCCTGGTTGGAGAATCGTATTACAAAACTGGAAAATATGCCGAATCAATTCCATATCTTGAATTGTATTCCGACCGTACGACGCGTCAGGTAAGCCGTCCTGAGTTTTACCAATTAGCTTTTGCATATTATAAAACAGCAAATTACCCCAAGGCTATTCCGTTTTTTCAGGAAATTGCCAAAGACGAAGACTCCCTCACACAAAATTCGCTTTACCTGTTAGCCGACTGTTACATTAAAACAGGTGAAAAACAATTTGCAAGAAACACATTTGCATCTTTTTTGAAAATGGATTTCTACCCTGAACTCAGGGAAAACGCCCTGTACAATTATGCAAAACTCTCCTACGAATTGTCGAAAAACCCTCTAAATGACGCAATTAATTCTATAAAGCTGTTTATAAGTGAGTTTCCAAAATCGCAGTTTGCAGATGAAATGTACACTTACCTTGTGAATCTTTTCCTTTCGTCGAACAATTACAAAGATGCTTTTGCCTCTCTCGAAAATATCAAAGTGAAAGACGACCGGCTGAAAGAAGCCTACCAAAATATCACATTCAACAGAGGTGTAGAATTGTACAATGACAATAAATTTGAAGAAGCAGTAGCGATGTTTAAAAAATCACTCACTTACAACCTGAACAAAGGGCTTACCGCTTCTGCACGTTACTGGCTGGGCGAAAGTTATTACCGGCTTTCTGACTTCGAACAAGCGTTGTCGAATTACCGCTCGTTTATGTTATTGCCCTCCGCCTATCAATCAAAATACTACAATCTTGCCAATTATAACATCGCTTATATTCAATTAAATAAAAAAAATTATAAAGAAGCTTTAACAGGATTCAGGAAGTTTCTCGTTGCAAAAAGCAAGGAAGAACCAACTGTAATTGCCGATGCACAGTTGCGAACCGCAGATTGTTATTTTGCCAACAAACAATACCTCGAAGCAATCGAATATTACGATAAAGCATTAAACTCATCGGCAAACGATGCCGATTACGCCCTGTACCAGAAAGCCCTTGCCTATGGTGCACAGGGAAAACTGAACCCAAAATCGGCAGCCCTGAGCGAACTGATAAAAAAATACAAAAAATCAGCTTATTATGACGACGCCCTTTATGAGTTAGGAGTTACATCGTTAGTACAAAATAATAATGAACAAGCAATGATTTACTTCAAACGTATCATCAGCGAAACTCCCCGTAGCAATTTTGCCATCAAAGCAAAACTGAAAAACGGAATGATTTATTACAACAACGAACAAAACGACCTTGCCCTGCAAACACTCCGCAACCTTGTTGATACATACCCCAATACCCCGGAAGCCCGCGAAGCACTGGTTACCATTAAAAATATTTATATTGACATGAATCGGGTGGATGACTATTTTGCATTTGCCAAAAACATTCCCTTTGCCAATATTTCCATGGCCGAAGAAGATTCTGCTTCCTATATTGCTGCCGAAAACTTGTACATGAAAGGCGATTGCAACAGCTCTGTTACAGAATTTGGCAACTACCTGTCGAAATTTCCGAACGGTGCATTTATTGTGAATGCTGCTTTTTACAAAGCTGAATGCTTGTATAATAACAATAAAAAAAACGAAGCCTTAACCGGATATAGCCTTGTCGTTTCGCAGCCAGCCAACCGTTTTACCGAAAGTTCCTGGTCCAAAATTGCGGAAATACAATATTCCGATAAAAAATATTCCGATGCGCTTATTGCTTTTAAACGGCTTTACGAATCGGCAGAACAAAACAATATCCGGACGGAGGCTACTGCCGGGCAAATGCGATGTTATTATCGTTTGTCCAACTACGATTCAGTAATGATTACCGCCGATAAATTACTTTCAGCAGAAAAAATTTCTGCATCGTTACAGTCTGAAACACAACTGCTCATTGCCCATTCAGCCTATGCTCTTAAAGACATGGGCAAAGCAACCCGTTCATTTGAAAACACATTGCAACTCTCACAGGGAGAACGGGGTGCCGAAGCAAATTACTATCTGGCTAAAATAGCTTTCGAACAACAAAAGTACCAGGAAGCTGAGAAAAAAGTTTTTGCACTTTCCGAAAACTTTACATCATACGACTTTTGGGTTGCCAGCGGTTTCATTCTGTTGGGTGATATTTATGTACAAACAGGTAATCTTTTTCAGGCGAAACAAACCCTGCAAAGTATTATTGATAATTATGAAGGCGAAGACCTAAAATCTATTGCCAAAGAGAAGCTAAACGCCATTATTAGTAGTGAAAAACCGACAATAAACAATTAAAAACAAGCTAAAAATGAAATCCAACTCCATATATTTTTCCATGCAACGTTCGTTCCGGTTAATAATGATAAACACGGATAAAAACTATTGTAAACAAATTCCGCCCCGGACTTGTAAAACAAATTTCCTTCGGATGAAAACCTGTTTTGCGTTGTTCATTTATACGTTTGGCTTGCATTTCCCCATAACTGCAATGGCGCAAAATGAAGAAATTACCGTGGTGGCTCCTTTTGACCCTACGGTTCCCGAAGCCACAAAAATCAACGGAACTCCATCCATTTACCAGTCAACCCTACAAGCCCCAACCGTCGTTTACTCTATTAGAACCAGCCAGTATCCAACAAATTTCCAGGTTGAGCCTGTTAAACCCCTCAACGTTGCCGGAGAATCGCTACCTGATGTCACAAAAGGATACGTTAAAGCAGGTATAGGAAACTACTGGACACCTTATCTTGAAGCTTTTTACAGCAGCACCCGTAACGAAAAACAGTCTTGGAATATACATTACAAACACCACTCGGTAAACGGAAGCATCAAAGATTACGACAACAGTACATACAGCACTAACTCTCTTTCATTAAACGGCAAACATTTTTTTGAAAACCAGACACAACTTTCAGCAAACCTTGGATTTTCAAGAGATGTACATCACTTTTACGGATATAAGCCCAGTGACTATACCTATTCGTTGTCAAAAAATGACATAAAGCAACGGTTTTCGACTTTTAATGGTACGCTATTGTACCAAAGCAACAATCCTGAACTGGAAAAAGGCAATTATTTTGCCGATTTGCACTTTTTCTCTTTTTCTGATCGCTGGGAAAGCCATGAACTAAACATAGGAACAAATGCAGGAGTGTATAAAAATTACGATGCCTTTCGTTTTGCCGATAAAGAAATTGTAGGAATTAACCTCAATGCTGATTTTTACGATAACGAAGACAGCCTTTTATCTAAACAGAATTCTATCATCCGCATTCAGCCTTACATCAGGGGTGTAATGCAGGGTTTTAATATCCTGATAGGTTTGCAACCCGTAATAGTTTCAGGTTCCGAGAGTAAGTTTTACTTATACCCTAAGGCGGAAGCCAGCATTAACCTGCTCGAAGACCTTCTGATGCTGAGAGCCGGAATTGACGGGAATCTTCAGCAAAACGGACTTCGAAGCCTGACCCAAGAAAATCCTTATTTAAACAATACTTCTGTCCGCAAAAACAGCAACGAAAAATTTCGGATTTTTGCCGGAATCAACAGCAATCCTTCTGCTGAAATTTCACTGCGAGCCGTTATCTCATCATCACGGATATTGGATTACCCATTTTACATCAATGACATCAATTCGTACAACAAGGACACCAATTCGTATGCACAGGCATTTCACAACAAATTCAGTGTGGAATACGACGACATTACCCTGTTCTCTTTTACCGGTGAAGCTTCGTACCATGTCAACTCCTGGATTTCTGCCACTGTAAAAGGCGGGTATTACCATTATTCGATGGATAAACTTGAAAAGCCTTTCCATAGACCCGACTGGGATTTGGTTATGCAAATGCAGTTTAAAACCAGTAAACGTCTTTCCTTTAATAGCCAATTATTTACTGCGGGGAAAAGATACGTAAAAGATTATACAAACGAAACTCGCATTGATCCGGTTACACAAACATCGAGCCTGTATGTGTATGAAAAAATCAAACAATTAGACCCCGTTTTTGATATGAATATCGGGGCACAGTATTCCGTAACTGAGAAAATCAGCGCTTTTTTGCAGTTGAATAACCTCACATCTTCTTCTTATTCCCTATGGAACAACTATCCTGTGAAAGGTTTTAACGTGTTGCTTGGCGCTTCATACAATTTTTAACAGTTTCATTCGTTTTGCATTAGCCAAATTGTTAATAAAATATTTGATTTTGTTAACTTTAAGTGTCAGATGTAAACAAATTTTTTATACATTTGATTACTTTTATTGTGGATGATATATAATTGATTATGAATAATGTGAGAAAGAACTTATCTGCACAGGAAAATTATACTGCAGATAACATTCAGGTATTGGAAGGATTGGAAGCTGTTCGTAAACGCCCTGCCATGTATATTGGTGATGTTAGCGAACGCGGATTGCACCATTTGGTTTATGAAGTAATTGATAATTCGATAGATGAGGCTCTTGTCGGTTATTGCGACCGGATAGAAGTTACAATACTCACAGATAATTCCGTTAAAGTGCTCGACAATGGTCGTGGTATCCCAACCGGAATTCATGAGAAAGAACAACGCTCAGCCCTGGAAGTTGTAATGACGGTGTTGCATGCCGGCGGAAAATTCGATAAAGGCTCGTATAAAGTTTCGGGTGGTTTGCATGGCGTGGGCGTTTCCTGCGTAAATGCCCTTTCCGAACATCTTACAGCAAGGGTTTTCAGGGAAGGAAAAATATTTGTACAGGAATATGCTTATGGAAAACCTTTGTATGATGTAAAAGTTATCGGAGAAACTGATATTAACGGAACTGAAATAACTTTTCATCCCGACAGTAGTATTTTTAATACCACTGTTTACAAATCAGAAATCCTTATTTCGCGTCTGCGCGAACTTGCCTTTCTCAACAAAGGAATCACCCTTACCATTTCCGATGAACGAGAAACCGATGAAAACGGAAATTTCATTTCTGAAACCTTTTATTCAGAAGAAGGACTCAAAGACTTTATTGATTACTTAGACGTAAACCGTGAACGGTTGATGCCCGATCCTATTTGTATTGAAGGGGAAAAGAATGGAATGCCCATGGAAATAGCACTCCAATACAACACTTCCTTTGCCGAAAACCTCCATTCCTACGTTAATAACATCAATACCCACGAAGGGGGAACTCACCTTGCAGGTTTTCGCAGGGCACTAACACGTACGCTGAAAGCCTACGCTGAAAAATCAGGTATGCTTGCCAAATTAAAATTCGACATTAACGGCGATGACTTCCGCGAAGGACTTACTGCCATCATCTCTTTAAAGGTACAGGAACCCCAGTTTGAAGGACAAACAAAAACCAAACTCGGCAACTCGGATGCGATGGGTGCTGTGGATCAGCTTTTAGGCGAGCAGCTCAACTACTACCTGGAAGAACATCCCAAAGAAGCCCGTACCATCGTAAACAAAGTTATTCTTGCTGCTACTGCCCGCCATGCCGCACGGAAAGCCCGCGAACTGGTACAGCGCAAAGGAGTTCTTTCTGGCTCAGGATTACCAGGGAAATTAGCCGACTGCAGCGAACGCGACCCTATTCAATGCGAAATTTTTCTCGTGGAAGGAGATTCGGCAGGCGGAACTGCCAAACAAGGACGCGACCGCCGTTTCCAGGCAATTTTACCACTCAGAGGTAAAATTCTGAACGTGGAAAAGGCAATGCAACACAGAATTTTTGAAAACGAAGAAATCAAAAATATGTTTACTGCACTCGGCATTTCCATTGGAACCGAAGAAGACACTAAAGCCCTCAATATGGACAAGCTTCGTTATCATAAAATTGTGATTATGACCGATGCCGACGTAGATGGTAGCCATATTGCCACACTTCTTCTTACTTTCTTCTTCCGCCACATGAAAGAAATGATTGAAGAAGGCTATATTTACATTGCTACCCCGCCACTTTACCTGATTAAAAAAGGCAATTCCGAAAAATACTGCTGGACAGAAGAACAACGGCTCGAATTGGTAAAACAATTTTCAGACAATGGCAGTGATAAAGGAATTCATATCCAACGGTATAAAGGTCTGGGCGAAATGAATGCCGAACAGTTGTGGGATACCACCATGAACCCGCAATTCCGTACACTTCGCCAAGTAACTATTGAAAATGCTGCCGAAGCCGACCGTGTTTTTTCAATGCTGATGGGCGATGAAGTACCACCCCGCCGCGAATTCATCGAGAAAAACGCCAAATATGCCAATATTGATGTATAGCTACATGTAGAAAATGTTGCAGCCATCATGAATAAAGCTATTTAGATATATCAAACCTAAACTTTCCAAGCCCGATTAAATCGGGGGAAAGAGTTAAAAATATAAAAAAACTCTTCCCATAAAAACCTTTTCCAGGTACTTCGTACGCTGGAAGGTTAAAATAATACGGTTTTAATTTTTTCTTCTGATATTTGTTTTTTAATAATTTTGATGAAATATCCATAAGGGCTATGCTCATACCAACCGAGGATGATATTTTATGGATATTCCCCCGAGAAATCGGGGCAGGCTATGTGACCAATGAATTAAGAAATTAATAACACATGAAAAATTAGAAAACATGCCCGAATTTTTTTACCAATGCGTCAATTGCGGAAAAGAATATCCTGCCGGCGGTGTCCGTTACCTTTGTCCATCCTGCGAAAGCGGCAATACTCCGGATGCTCCGCCCAGAGGAGTGCTGAAAACGGTTTACGATTACAATAAACTCCGCAAAAATGTTGCGCCGGGTGAGCTTTTTAAAAACTTATCTCAAAATGGTTTTCTTGATATACTGCCGGTAAATTCACTGGAAAGCTTCGGCCCGCTGAAAGTTGGAAATACTCCGGCTTATCATTGGCAGCAAAAGAGCAGAAACGGTACGCATCAGCTTATTCTGAAGGACGATTCGCATAATCCTACATTTTCGTTTAAGGACAGGGCATCGGCATTGGTTTCGGCTTTTGCCAAAGAAAATCAAATCAATACCATCGTTGCTGCCTCCACCGGTAATGCCGGCTCTTCGCTGGCAGGCATCTGTGCTTCGCAGGGGCAAAAAGCGGTGATTTTTGTTCCGGCAACGGCGCCTAAAGCTAAGTTATTGCAGATAATGCTGTACGGTGCAACCATCGTCCCGGTGGATGGAAATTATGATGCAGCTTTCGATCTCAGCCTGCAAGCCACAAAGGAATACGGACTCTACAACCGGAATACGGCTTACAATCCGATTACCATTGAAGGAAAAAAGACGGCTACCTTTGAACTCTTCCGTCAGTGCGGGATGCAGGTACCGGATATGATTTTTGTTTCTGTTGGCGATGGCGTCATCCTTTCCGGGGTTTACAAAGGCTTTGAAGATCTGCTGATGCTTGGCATTATCGAAAAGATGCCACGGATTGTTGCCGTGCAGGCAGAAGAAAGTAACAGCATCATCCGCAACCTCCATTCTGAAACTTTTAAACCATCTTCCGCACAAACCATAGCCGACTCCATTTCGGTGGTCATTCCCCGGAATTTCTACATGGCAAAGGATTTTCTGCTGAAATATAATGGAGAAGGCATTGCCGTGCCTGATGATGCCATTCTGAATGCTTCTCTGAAGCTGACACGGAATTTTGGAATCTTTACCGAACCTGCCGGTGCGGCCGCTTTTGCAGGATATCTGAAATATTGTGAAACAAATCCGCCGGAAAACGACAGCAAGATTGCTGTTCTGCTTACCGGAAGCGGACTGAAGGATTTGAATGCTGTTTCATCGCTGGTTACTTTGCCGGAAACGGTTAAAAATGGTGAATTTGTTTACAAAGATGTTTAATTTTTTTTGTTTATGACTTTTCATTGCCGGAATATCTTATTGATAATTTTTTTTTCATTTTTACTTAATGGGACATTAAAAAGCCAGGTAAGCGGTTATGTTTTTGATATTACAGATAACATTCCCGTCGAAAATGTAAATATCGTTGTAAAAGGAGCAAATACAGGCACTTCAACCAATGCAAAAGGATACTTTCGGCTTAACATTGATAATAACAAAGCTGTCCTAATTTTTTCCCATTTATCATTCCAGACAGATACCATCAGTCTTCTAAATGCAACGTTTTCAAAGCCCGCTGCTGTTTTTTTGATGCCTAAAATGACCCATCTGCAGGAAGCTACGATTACTTCAAAAAAAATTAAGAGAGATTTATTCTGGGTAAGCGATTACATCTTTATCGAAAAAAATATTTTGGTTCTTGGAAACGATCTTTATAAAAATGTTTATAAATTAATTTTGCTTCGCAGTTTAAACGATACCATTACAAGTCTTTATTTGTCATCTTCTTTTAAACCAAGAGGCTTATTTATTGATTGTATGGGTGGTTATCAATTGATTGGAAGAGATTCTGTATTCCAAATAAATATTGACTCATTAGGAATATCTTTTCCATTCAGTGTAAGCATTGACAAATTTAATGATGCCGTATCGGATTGCATGTTTGACATAAAAGATTATCTTATTTTTAAAACAAAAACTTCTAATGAATATCTGCAAGAATATTACGGGGTGAATAAGCATGATAATGTATCAAAAATTTTTATTACTTCGAATGAAAAACGAAAGGCAAAAGAAGCAAGTGATTATATATCATGGCTGATTAAAAATAATGCAGTAGGGATGTCCGATATTTCTGCAAGAATCCGGTTTGAAAAAACTATTATGTACCCTCCGTCGTATCTTGCACTAAGTAAAATAGATAATAAAATTTATTTTTTTAATCATGCATCCGGGAATATTGAAGTGTATTCCGAAGATTTAAGCCTAATTAATAGTATTTCTATTTCTTATATAAATAAAAAAAATTGGGTTCACCGGATTATAACAGATAAATACAGAAATAAGGCTTATACTATCTTTTCAAAAAATGCAGAATGTCAAGTTGCAGAAATTGATTTAGCAGACGGGCAATTGAAAAATATTATAAAGATTCCATTTTCTTTTCCGCAGAACATACAAATAAATGATGGATGCATTTATTTCCTTTATCATGACTTTCATAATGAAAATAAAAAGAATACATTATTTGGCATAAAAATAAAAGAATAACCAACGGATGAAAGGCATTTATAAATACGCTTTAATTGTAATTGCTTCAATGCTTATATATCTGAACATTCAGGCACAAACCCAAAAACCAGTTCATGGTGTTGTTCTTGATTCAATTACTCGCCAACCTATTTCTAATGTAAATATTTCTGTTGATAAATTTTCCGGAACGATTTCTGACGGTTTTGGCAGATTTCAGTTAATTATTAAAAAGAAAGATAAGTCAGCAGTTTTTTCGCATGTAAATTATTTATCTAAAGAAGTGACTTTTTCGCAAGTAAAAACTATATTAGATACAGTGTTTTTAATACCAAAAATTGTCGAACTTCCTATCTTTGAGATTTCAACTAAAAATTCTTTTTCCGGGAAGCAAACGGAAACTATTATAGATTATACTATTACGAATGACCTTATTGTTTTATTATTACAAGTCAATGGCAAGACGGCTCTTGAATTCCATGAATTATACAATCCGGTAAAAGCCATTTTTAGACAATTTATACCTTTCAAATCAGATAGATTTTACACCGATTTGTTTTATCAGGTACATCTGATAGCGGATGATTCCGTGAGGCAATTGCGTATAGACGAAAACAGAAATATCTCTTTCTACTCTGCAGTTTCCAGAAAATATTTTGATCAGGTTTTAGGTAATACGTTAGCCGCTACTTCTGAAAATATTATTACGATGGAATACAATACTTTTTTGCAGCAATATAACTATTATTTAATTGGTATTGATTCCAGTTATCAGCAATGTTTCTTTAAAATTTATGATCAGAAAAAACAAAAGGAGATTGCACAAAGATATGGGGAATTTTCTAATGCACAAAGCACATATAATAGTTTATTAGAATATTACAACGTAACTCCGGAAATGTCGGAATCTCCACATGCACGAAAAGTATCTCTGGATTTATTTAAAAAGACAGCAGCTTTTCAAAACATATCAAAGTCATCTTATAATCCGTTATTTGTTAAAAATGATAGCATTTTTGCATTCGATTTAGTTAATCACCAACTTCATATTTTTGGTAAAACAGGGCAGGAGTTAAAAACACTAATGATTGACTTTTGCCTTGAACAAGGTTTTTGCAGAGTTTTGCAAGCATATCAAAGTGGCGATTTTTATTGCTATAAAATGGTAAATGGAATCGGTTACATCAGTAAGATTGATACAAAAACCGGAAAGGCATTGAATTATATTACGCTTGAAAACGCATTGTTTCCGGAGAAAATTCAAATAGAAAATAATACCGTTTTCTGTATTGCAAAAAGTTCATTTACATTCCCTAAAAAATTGTTTTGGTTTAAATATACCCTTTAAATTTGTAAACGTTATGACTGCAATCAGATTTATATTAAATGGTTTACCGGTTACCTTTTCCGGCGATCCGCAGCTTAGGTTGCTGAAATATCTCCGGAACAAGCAGCACATCACTTCGGTGAAGGACGGTTGCAACGCTCAGGCGGCTTGCGGTGCCTGCATGGTGGAAATCAATGGTGAAGCAAAACTTTCCTGCGTTACGCCCATGCAAAAGCTGGAAGGTGCAGTGGTGAATACCCTCGAAGGTTTGCCAGAGGAAGTTCGGGATGTACTTGCCAAAGCTTTTGTGGAAAAAGGCGCCGTGCAATGTGGCTTTTGCACCCCCGGCTTTCTGATGCGTACCCATGTGCTTTTGCAGAAAAATTCATCCCCGACAAGGGAAGAAATTCGGCAGGCGCTCACGCTAAATCTTTGTCGTTGCACGGGTTATGTAAAAATTATAGATGCCATTGAACAGGCGGCAAAAGCTTTTCGCGAAAGAACCGGGATTGAATATTCAGAACTTACTGGAGAAGTGGGAACTTCTTATCCAAAATACCAGGCTTACCAAACGGCTTTGGGAAAACGTCCGTTTGTCAACGACCTGCATTTTGATGGTATGCTTTACGGAGCATTACGGTTTAGCGATCATCCTAAAGCTAAGATTTTAAAAATAGATCATGCTGAAGCGGAAAAGCTTCCGGGTGTTGTAAAAATATTCACTGCCAAAGATATTCCGGGTAACCGTTTTACAGGTTTGATTTTTCCCGACTGGCCGCTGATGATAAAAACCGGCGAAACTACCCGCTACATTGGTGATGTGCTTGCCGGTGTGGTTGCCGATTTGGAAGAAGCTGCCCGTAAGGCAGCAAGTCTTATTAAAATAGATTATGAGATACTTACGCCTGTTACCGATCCAATGGAAGCATTGAAAGAAGATGCTCCTCAGGTGCATCCCGACAGGAATAATCTTTTAGAAAACTGCAGGGTTTACCGCGGAGGAGATGCTGAAGAGATTTTGGAAAAATCAGATTTTGTTGCCAAGGGTTTTTATCAGACACAACGGATAGAACATGCTTTTCTGGAAACAGAAACGGCCATTGCCTTGCCTGAAAATGATGGTATTCATTTGTATTCTAACGGGCAGGGAATTTATGAAGACCGACGGCAGGTTGCCAATTTGCTTAACCTTACGGCAGAAGAGGTAAGGGTAACGCTGGTTTCTACCGGCGGAGGTTTTGGCGGAAAAGAAGACATGACGGTTCAGGGATTTGCCGCGCTTTTTGCCTGGCATATGAAAAGACCTGTAAAAGTCAGGCTCACGCGCGAAGAATCCATCCGGATGCATCCTAAACGGCATCCTGTGTTTATGGATATTGCTGTTGGCTGCGATAAAAACGGCAAACTTACAGCTATCCGTTTGAAAGCGGTGGGCGATACCGGCGCCTATGCTTCGGTAGGAAATAAGGTGATGGAACGCGTTGCCGGACATGCCACCGGCGCTTACCATTTCCCTTGCGTAAATCTTGAATCGCTGACTGTTTATACCAACAATATTCCGAGCGGAGCCATGCGCGGCTTCGGTGCCAACCAGGTTTGCTTTGCACTGGAAGGTTGTATAGATGAACTTTGTAAGATGGGTGGCTTCGACCGCTGGCAGTTCCGTTACGATAATGCGTTGGATGAAGGCGGGATGACCGCTACCGGGCAGGTTTTGAAAAAAGGAGTTGGCGTCCGTCAATGCCTGCTTGCCGTAAAACCTTTTTACGACAAGGCAAAAATAAAAGGGCTCGCCTGTGGCATCAAAAATTCAGGAGTGGGCAATGGCATGGCTGATTTTAGTGATGTGATTATCGAGATATATTCCGGCAAACGGGTCGTTTTGCACCATGGCTGGACGGAAATGGGGCAGGGGGTGCACAATATGGCTATCCAAACCCTGCATCAGGAAACCGGCATTCCGCCCGAATGCGTGGAAGTGATTGTTGACACCAAAGCCGGGATCACTACCGGGATGACAACTTCTTCGCGGGCGACCGCCTTGCTGGGCAATGCCATCCTCGATGCGGCGAAAGCCATCCGTAAAGATTTGGAAAACCACCCGCTGGAAGAACTTTCGGGCAAGGTTTACAAAGGAAATTATACCTGCGACTGGACTACCAAGCCGGGAGCGGAGGTTGAAGAAGTAATTACACATTTTGCCTATGGCTATGCCGCCCAGTTGGTAGAGATGAATGAGAAAGGTGAAATCACCACGGTGTATGCTGCCCACGATGCAGGGAAAATTATGAATCCGCAGATGTTTGAAGGACAGGTGGAAGGTGCTGTTCACATGGGATTAGGTTATGCTCTTTCCGAGGAGCTTCCGATGAAAGATGGCTATCTCGTTTCGGATAAAATCAAAGATTTACAAATCATCAAACCTAAAGATATGCCGGAAATTGTGGTGCTTGGCGTGGAAGTGGAAGATCCTGTGGGACCATACGGAGCCAAAGGTTTGGGTGAAATCGGGCTGGTCCCTACCGCCGCCGCCGTTGCCAACGCTTTCTGCGATTTCGATGGCAAACGTCGTTATTCATTACCTTTAAAAAGAAAATAATATGGCTGTAATACTTAAAAATGCCACCTTTATCCATTGGCAGACTCTCGAATTCAGGCAAGTCAACATCCGCATAAGCGAAAATGATGGCATCGAGTTTCTTTCTGCCATCCCGCAGGACGGCAAAGAGGAAATTCTTGATTGTACCGGAAAGTTAGTAACCAAATCTTTTGCCTGTGGGCATCATCATGTATATTCGGCTTTGTCGAGAGGCATGCCCGCACCGGAAAAGCCGCCGGAGAACTTTTATGAGATACTGAAATATGTCTGGTGGACGCTGGACAAATGCCTTGATAAAGACATGATAGAAGCAAGTGCGCTGGCTACGGCTGTGGCTTGCGCCAAAAACGGGGTAACTTTTGCCATCGATCATCATGCTTCGCCTTTTGCCGTGGAAGGCTCGCTGGAAACCATTGCCAAAGCTTTCGATAAAGTGGGCGTTGGGCACCTGCTCTGTTACGAAATCAGCGACCGCGATGGTATTGCCATTGCCATGAAAGGTTTGGAGGAAACGGAAAATTATCTGAAGAAAAACCAGGGACTGGTGGGATTGCATGCTTCTTTTACCGTTTCGGAAGAAACGCTGGCAGAGGCTATATCTCTTTCCGGCAGGATGAATTCTGGCATTCACATCCATGTGGCGGAAGGAGAATATGATCAGCAACATTGCCTGAATACCTATGGGAAAAGGGTCGTAAATCGTTTGAAAGACGCAGGCGCATTAGAAAGTCCAAAAACCATCTTTGGTCATTGTCTGCATATTGACGAAACCGAAAGAAAAATTCTCCGGAATTCCCCGGTCTGGGTGGTTCAAAATCCGGAAAGCAACCTGAACAATAATGTAGGATACTTTAATTCCAGAGGACTGAGCGAAAATATTATGCTGGGAACCGATGGGATGCACAGCGACATGCTTCGCAGCGCCAAAGCGGCTTTTTACATCGGACAGGGATTCGACAGCATTGACTATCCGGGGATGTACCGCCGTTTCCGCAACGTGCATAAATACCTCTCTTTAAACCATTTTTCCGGCGACGGGGACAACAACTTAGTGGTACTCGATTATGATTCGCCAACGGAAATAAACGCTTCCAACTTTCTGGGACATTTCCTGTTCGGCTTGGAAACCAGACACGTGCAACATGTAATTTCCAACGGAAAACTAATTGTAAAGGACAAAAAAATCATCACGGTAAACGAAGAGGAGATTCTGAGGTTTTCAAAAGAAGAAGGGAAGAGGCTTTGGGGAAAAATGATGGAACGGAGGGTATAATTACGAATTACGAATTATGAATTACGAATTAAATTTTGATTGAAAGTTATAAACCATATAAGTCATGTCAGAGTCCATTTAATGCTGAAAGAATTTCCGTAATTGATAATTGATTTTCCGTAATTCGTAATTCGTAATTGTTAACTGATTTCCCGTAATTCGTAATTTGTAATTCGTAATTGTTAATTGATAATTGATTTGAGTATGAAGAGTGATAATGTAATACAAAAGAAAAGTTTTGATTTTGCAATACAAATTATCAATGCATATAAGTTTCTATCTAACGAAAAACATGAATTTGTGATGTCAAAACAACTTTTACGATGTGGAACATCCGTTGGTGCAAATATAGAAGAAGCGATTGGTGCTCAATCAAAGGCTGATTTTATTTCCAAGCTTTCCATTGCCTACAAAGAAGCAAGAGAAACAATCTATTGGATAAAATTATTACAGGCGACTGATTATCTTGATAACGAAAAGTCCACTGGCTTACTAAACCAATCAGAAGAAATTTGTAAAATAATTGGGAAAATCCAGATCACTTCTAAATCCCAAAAAACGTAATTCGTAATTCGTAATTTGTAATTCGTAATTGTTAATTCGTAATTGTTAATTGATTTCCCGTAATTTGTAATTCGTAATTCGTAATTGACCTTAAAATGCCTGGATTATTCATCAAAAACGGAACCCTCATCACTTCGGAAGACACCGACCGGACAAATATTATTGTCGAAAATGGCTTAATTTCTTCGCTTACGGATGAGGAATTGCCACCTTCCAAGAAGATGAAAATCATAGATGCTACGGGCAAACTGATATTTCCGGGGGGAGTTGACCCGCACGTTCATCTGCATCTCGATACGCCAGCCGGACCATCATGCGATGATTTTGAAAGTGGCAGCCGCGCTGCCCTTGCCGGAGGCACTACTTATTTCATCGACTTTGTTACCCCCATCAGAGGCGAATCGTTGCAATCTGCATTTAAAAAACGCTTTAATGAATCCACGAACAGTCTCACGGATTACCATTTTCATATGGGCATTTCGGAATGGACTTCGCATACGGCAGATGAAATGGCCTGGTGTGTGCAGGAAGCAGGCATACGCTCGTTTAAAACGTACTTAGCTTACAAAAACACTATCGGTATAGAGCCGGAAGATTTGAAAAAAGTGATGCAGACTGCTGCCTTGTTTGGCGCAACCGTTTTGGTGCACTGCGAGGACGGTAATAAAATTGTCCGGCTACAACGGCAGATGCTAAAACAAGGACAAACGGCTCCGCGTTATCATGCGTTGTCGCGCCCCGTAGAAACGGAAACAGCGGCAGTAAAACAGGTAATCGCCCTTTGCAGGGAGACAGGCTGTACTACGTATCTGGTTCATATTTCTTCTGCCGGATCGGTAGAACTTATTGCCCGTGCAAAGCGGGAAGGCTTACCACTTTTTGCCGAAACCTGCCCTCATTACCTGTTGCTTGACGACAGTTGTTATCAAAAACCGGATGCTGAGGCGTTAGCTTATGTATTCAGTCCGCCGCTACGTAGTAAAGCTGACCAGGCAGCGCTTTGGGATGCTTTGCAAAGCGGAGTGATTGATACCGTTGCCACCGACCATTGCCCGTTCAATCTACATGGACAGAAGGATATTGGGAAAAATGATTTTACCCGGATTCCCAACGGAACGGGAGGCATTGAATTCCGGTTGCAACTGCTTTACACTTATGGCGTATTGGGAAAACGCATCTCGATGAATCGTTTTGTGGAACTGGTTTCTGACAATCCTGCCAGAATTTTCCGCATATCGCAACACAAAGGCGATATACGCAAGGGCATGGATGCCGACCTTGTTATCTGGAACCCGGATAAAGAAATGGTAATTTCAGCCAAAACGCAGTACCAGCACTGCGACCATACTATTTATGAAGGAATACCGGTAAAAGGTTTTGCTGAAATGGTTTTTCTTAAAGGCGTTGTATACCACAGATAAACCCGTCAGGTTTTGGAAACCTGACGGGTTTTAATAGCCTGTTGGAATATTTTTATTTTAATATAATAGCGGAAATACATCCCGGGTTCTCGGGATCAATCAGTCTGGAAATTATTAATTATATAAAAGCTCCTGATAATACCAATTTGTGAGAAGCCAAATTATAATGCAAAAAGCCTGAATGGATTATTTATAGTCTCGTTACCAAACAATCTTAATAAACCAACCGAATCATCTTGTTTTATATTAGCCTTATCTATTTTCTTAAATTGAAATGATTGATTTAAAGATGGTATTCGCGATGCAAAGAACGGCCATAACTGCTCATTTGTATATACTTTATTCGGGTCAGGAAAGTCAATTATCAGATTAATAACCTGATTTTTCTTAAATTCATCGGAATATTCAAATGTCCATTGATTGTTCTCGTAGGACAAAATACCAATTACTTGCTTTCCATATTTTAACTGAAAAGCACCTTTTGAGCCGACAGGATTATCAGTAAATTCCATACCATCAACCTTCCACAATATCTTTTTCAACTTTTCAATCATGATGCAAAGTTAAAGATTTTCTTGATGCAATCGTGTCGGTATAGTAAATAAATTTTAATCAGTTCTCTTCTTTTAAAACTCATTAATTGACCGAACTCTTTATCTATCATGCCGATAACCTCATTTATTTTTGCATCGCTGCAAATGTTTTTTATCGTTTCGCAATTTAAAGTAAAAGGTAAAGTTTTAAGTTTTTCAACCAATTCAAAATGGCTGAGTTTTTTGAAACCATCCCATCCAATCTTTGGCGTACTGTTATCTGAATACTTTTTAATAAACGAATATAACCGATTTTTATTATTGTAAATTTCTATAAGTTTATCTTCGTGGTCGTTCCAAAACAATCCGCGAGCTGTATCGTAAATGGGTGAAAAAACAGGTTTTTGCTTTCCCTGAACATTTCTAATAACACCCCAATTGTAAAAATGCCTATCGTTGTTGCCAATAAGTGCATCGAAAACCAATAGTTTAATAAATTCAAGCATTAATATCTCATAATCATCAGGGAAGAAATGCTGTAAAACGGTTTGAGTAAACTGAACTGTAAAATATTCAGGTGACTTGTGCAATTTTTCAATTTCTTCAACAAAATCACGGTCGTTCAGGTAACCTGCATATAAATCGGCACCATGGTCAAGAACCTGTTCATGTGGACGATTTAAAAAATATTTCGATAAAAATCTTAGTTGTCCACCAAACCACCCTAAACGTGATTCAGACATGTTAAAACCCAATACTTCACCAATGCGGTTAAGAAGATATTCGGTAATGGACTCCATAGGATAGTGTTTATGCCCATGCTTGGCAAGAAAAAGAGGCCAGGTTTTCGAATTGGATTTTCGGATACTGCTATCCTGAATGTATTGATAATACCTGATAAAATCTTTTGGGGCATCGCCAGTAATAGTTATATCGGTAACAATAAAATACTGGTGCTTTTTGGCAAACGGAATACAACCCGGCTTTGGACTAAAACCGCTGTGGTCAGCTATTGGCAGGGTTTTTATATGTTTTCTTTTATGCACGCCAATTTTTTTGTTACAAATTAAATATTGTCTCGTCCTAAAGTAACTTTACGTTTTTGTATCATTTTTTCACTTTTTTGTATAATCACATTTTAGAACGAGGCATTTAAAATAATTGCGGAAATGCATCCCGATGACTATCAGGACAGCATTGTTCCGAGCGGAATTACAAATTCTGCTCAGCGGAGATATTTTTTCTTAATCTGATTATAATATTCGCTGTCTCGATTTGCTTGAATAATTATTGGTTTAATGGCTAAACTTGAAATAAATTTTAGCATTTCATCTTTATGCGAATTTTTACAACAAAAATTTATTTTATCATTTGATGTATTAATATGCAGAAGAAAAAATTCGGATTGATTTTCTAATGCAATTATTTTTATATCTGACAAGCTTATTGCAGTTTCATATTTTTTAAAATTTTTTGCAAGTCGAATCATCAATCCTTTCTTGTATTTAATTAAATGAATTACAGCACTAATTTCATTTTGCGTTTTATCATTTAATATTTTATCAAAACCGGAAATACCACTTACATAAATTAATTTAGCATTAAAATTTTCATCTTCATCTGAAAGGAAATGCCTTCCGGTAGTATTATTAATTTCTTTGTTATTCAATACTTCCATAACCAATTTATTTGTGTGATTTAAATTATAGAATAACTACATGACTTACAAATATTCGTTGAAGCATCGTTCTCCGTTGAACATCGTGGACAAATCCAAAATTCAACTTGACTTTTATCTTTCATTTTTGTTGTTTCTTTTGAAAGATTTGAAACTTTTTCTATTTCGATTATTTCATTCCCTTTAGCAAGCATAACGATCTTAATAAATTTTGCAACTTCTTCATTTGAAATACCTCGTAAACTCAAAGAACTTGTATCACCACCAAAATTAAATTGTATAAATCTCTTACGCTTCCTCAGAGCATATACAATAAGAATAATACCAAGACCATATAAAGGAGTTAATATAATTCCTAAAATCATCAACCAGAAATTTGATTTATATTCTATGCCAATGGATTTCAAATCTTTGATTTCACCGACAAGTGTTTGATAAGATTTACCTTTTGTTGTATAACTTTTAGCAGATGCATATAATCGTTTATTAGTTACCATCAGTGAAGTAGTTGAAAAGCCGTTTCCTATCATTAAGGAAGTTAAGAATTTTTGACCAACAACCCCTAATATCTTTTCATCAGGATTAAATGTATTTTCTTCATTATTACTTTGACTTTGGGAACTCTCTCTACCAAGAATGTCATTTATGTTATTTTCTTCCATAGCTATTTCTGGCTTTTAAAAAGTATTATAAAAAATGGAAGCAACAATGCTGTCCCAATAACAGAAATAAAATTTAAATATCCTGAACAATATGCATAATGAAAAAATATCATTTGAAATAACATCCAAATAAAAGGTATTAATTGAAGAATAACTCCAATAATCGCTAATTGAGTTGCTTGTTTTAATTTCATTTTTTTGATTTTTATTTGCCTACTCATCTGGCTTTTCGGTATCCGCCCCTGTATTAAATCACCTGTACAGGGCAGGTTCGTTTTTTAAAGTGGGTTCTGACT
The DNA here is from genome assembly GCA_023227965.1 of Lentimicrobiaceae bacterium. NCBI lineage: Bacteria > Pseudomonadati > Bacteroidota > Bacteroidia > Bacteroidales > Lentimicrobiaceae > Lentimicrobiaceae bacterium. The sequence continues at coordinate 72,572 of JALOCA010000004.1, forward strand.
CCACTTTTAAAATACTTTTATAGTATAATGGGTGATTAGCCCTAATTTTGATCCAGTTACTGTTTTAACCTAGCCACTAACGTCCGTATAACGCCCATATGCCAGTTATTTCGTACTTATCCATTGCATTCTCAAATTAGCACATTAACTAATTTACTAATTAGCTAATTAAAAATCTGCAATCTTAAATCTGCCTTCTGCAATTTCTTATTTCGTTTCCACTCCCCCCTGAGCGTTCATCAGCTAATGTTAGTTTGGTAAACAAAAACCTTTGTTCGCTTACGGTAATGCTTTTCTGATGACATCATGACTTTAGCTTGTAAAACGAAAACCTTATCCGGAAACACGAAAACCTTTGTTTGCGACCCTCCGGAGGCTTCTGAAGTGTTTTACACCTTATACAGCATGTTTTCCGGCAAACTCTGCAAAACTTTTGGGGCTTTCAGTGAGTTTTTCAGCAGTCATAGGAAGATCAACAGCGCGCATGAAGTGTTTTTCGGCGAATATATTGACTTTTGAGTGCTTGTGAACCATTTTCCACCCTTTACAGCATGTTTTTAGAGCATACTTTGTATTTTACTATAGATGCTAAGTGTTTTCACTGGCTATCTGCAAACTTTGTCTGTGTTCCCAATAACTTTACAATAATACAAAGAACCCAAAATTATTTTCCCTGCAAACTTTACAGTGGATATTTTTAACATACGGGCTTACTTTTTTTGTAGCCCTATAAAATATGTAACGCTTTTTTTATTTTCGATTTCAAATATAATAATTTTTTTAATAACCGATTTTTATTTTAAGATACTTTCAAAAAATTCTGAAATTTCATTTTTTTAAAACAAAACTTTAATACACTCTCTTTTCCCATAATTTTAACAGATACTCCCACTCTAAACTTTAGAAAATTTTTAAATTTTTGCTTTCTTATTTCTTAGTTTTTAAATTCTGCTTCTCCGCTCAGCAGGGTGTTCCGGATTGCACAACCTGTAAATATTGTCAGCATTTTTGTGATACCGGTCGTAACTCAACTCATACTGAACGTATAATAATAGCAAAACACACACTGCCAGTCAAATGGTCAGGCTCAAGATGCTTATTAACGAATACGTTTTATTTTTAATGAGATGAGCAATTGTAGTTTTTAAATAATTCTTTATCATGATTGTAGTTTTAAATAATTTATTCACTCATGCTTTATCGCTTCCACCGGGTTCTGTGTTGCTGCTTTCAAGGCTTGCCAGATTATGGCAACAATGGCTATTATTAACACAAACACTGCGCTGATTAAAAAATATCCAGGGTGTAAATGGATATGTAGTGCGAACTCAGCAAGCCATCGGTCCATAACAATATAGCTTCCCACTGAAGCAACGAAAATGGCAATGACAACAATGATCAGTGTGTCCTTGAGCAGAACATAGAGTATCTGTCCGACAGAACTCCCATTCACTTTACGAATCCCTATTTCTTTGGTACGGCGCGATATTTTAAGAATGGTCAGAGCCAGTAAGCTTATCAAGCTGATGATAACCACTTCAGCTCCTCCGATGGATACCATTTCTGTAAGCCGGTTTTCTTTCTTGTACATCCTATCAAAAATATCCGCCAACGTGCTATGGTTAAAAATATAATTTTTATCAAAGCGGTGTAAGATTGACTTAATTTGCATCAATTGACTTTGGTTCAATGGATTACTACTTCGGATATAAATATTAGGAGTTCCCCATTGGCAATTTGCAATTACTAATGGAGCAATAGGTTCACCCGGATTGGTCATATAATAAAAATCCTTCACGATACCAATAACTTCAACCCGTTTATCATTATAAATAACAGGTTGTCCGGCTTTTGGCTTTAAACCAAGGTATTTTATTGCCGATTCGTTTAAAATAACCGCCTGACTGTCGGCCTTGGATTGACGGAAAAATTGTCCGTCTATCAGCGTAAATTTCATGAGTTCTCCAAAACCTGGTTTTTCGCGGTATTCATTGATGGCTTTGTTGCTATTTTCCCCGTCAGCCAGAGTTCTTATGAACTGTCCGCTGCATCCCCCGCCCATGAAGTGTTCCCCGCCAGAAACATCAGAAATGAAGGGTAACTGCAACAATTCAGTTTTAACACTTTCATACTTCCTCGAGATTGGCATACTGCAATTGCTAATTGTGATAACATTATTCCTTTCGAACCCCAATGGCACATTGTGCATATATCCTAATTGGGATATTATAATAACGACACAACTGATAAAAAAAGAAGCAACCGTAAATTGTACAAATACCGATGCCGTCGAAAGCCAGTTGTTGTTGCCCGTACTTGAGATTCTTCCCCTCAATCCTAACGCATATTTCATTCTTGACAGATAGAGGATAGGATAACCGGATGTAACCACAAGAAGCACGATGAAAACAATCACAAAAGAAATAATACCGCCAAATGATAATAAATCTGGAGTATCTACTTTTGATTGCAATAAGTTTGATATGTATATCATTGATTTATAGATAATAAGAAATGCCAGGATGGCAGAAAAAAGAAAAACGATAACTGTTTCTAAAAAAAACAGTTTGGCAATGCTGGCTTTTGTGGCGCCAAACATGGTCCGGGTTGAAATTTCGGTAATGCGTTTTTCACCTTGTATAATAAACAAATTAATATAGCTGACCAATGCTGTGAGCAGGACAAACAGTGCTATCAATCCAACCATCAGCATTTGTTTTGTGCTTCCATGGTTCGGGATATATAAACTTGCAGCGGAATGCAGGTATAAATCGGTCAGAGGCTCAACCCCCGATTGTACCTTTGCGAAAAACGTCCTGGCCCAATCCTGCATAAGAATATCATATGCACTGGCAATCTTAGCGCCTGCCGCTTTTGAATCAATATTTGGTTTAAGTAGGTAGTATGTTTGAAATTCGAGAGACGCAGATAACCATTTCATATTAAGGGTGGACATGGAAACCAGCAGATCGAAACTCAAATGTGAGTTTTTCGGAATTTCATCCATTACCCCGGTAATCATCACTTGTTCACCATCCGTTTCAATTGATTTTCCGATACAATTGGTTGTATGGAACAGTTTTTCGGCTAGAGAAGTTGTGATCACCGCACTTTTTTCCGCAACCAGCGCTGTTTTTTCATCACCAAAATTGAGCGACAGTCCAAATACCTTAAAAATTTCAGGATCAGCGTAGAAAATCCCAATTTTTTCTATTTTGTTCTCTTTGTTTTGAACAGATGTTTGCAAACCTCCATATAATTGAACAGCAGACTCAATTTCTGGAACTTTCCCGGGTAGTTGGGTATATGCCTTGCGTAAGGAGATGCCATAAACTTCGGTTCTTGTATTATCGGTAATTCGGCTGTACAGTCTTACAACCCTGTCCCTGGTTTTAAAATGCCTGTCATAACTCAACTCATAACGTATGTATGTGAGTGTAAAAATCACAGTAGCTAATGCTATTCCAAGCCCTATCACGTTCGTGATAAGCATGAATGGGTTGCGCTTTAATATTTGTAGGACAAATTTTAAATCTTTCATAGTAAGATTTTTATAAATTTTTATTGTTAATGATGCCTTTGTGCATGCTCTGATTCATAACAATTAATTACTAATGGAAAAATGAGAAGAAATATCCGGGACCACTTCATAACTAAAGCAACTGTTGTTTTTGCGCTATCTCTTCGCTTACGATTTGACCGTCAAACAAGTTGATTACCCTGTGGGCAAAAGTAGCATCCCGTTGTGAATGGGTTACCATAACGATGGTAGTTCCCTGTTTATTCAGATCCGACAGAAGGTTCATTACCTCTATGCCGTTTTTTGAATCAAGGTTTCCGGTAGGCTCATCGGCCAGGATCAATTGTGGCGAAGGTACAACTGCACGAGCAATAGCAACACGCTGCTGCTGGCCTCCGGACAACTGCTGAGGAAAGTGTTTTTTCCGGTGGCCGATCTTCATTCTTTCAAGTATTTCTGTCACCATTTGTTTTCGCTCAGCTCCCGATTTCTTCAAATATAGAAGAGGAAGTTCCACGTTCTCATAAACATTGAGTTCATCGATCAGGTTAAAGCTCTGGAAAACAAACTGGATGTTACCTTTCCTGTACTGGGTGCGCTTCCTTTCTTTATATTTCGAAACATCCGTTCCATTAAAGATGTATGTACCTTCACTGGGATTATCGAGCATTCCCAAAATATTCAGTAAAGTCGATTTCCCGCATCCTGAAGGCCCCATGATGGCTATGAATTCACCTTGTTTTACATCCAAACTTACTTGGTTCAACGCGGTCGTTTCAATTTCGTCGGTCTTGAAACGCTTTGTGAGTTTAACTGTTTTTATCATAGTCGTAATTTTATTTTTTCTGATGAGTTGCAATATATATGCCAATCGGATATAGACCCTGAAATACAGAGAAGCATAAAATACCTCTAATTTTTTTGTTCACAAATTGAACAGTCGCTTGTAAATATTCTGTACATTTGGACTTGAAAAACGTGATTATGGAAATAAAAACAAAAGAAGGCCGGTTACTTATTGTCGATGACAACAAAAGTGTTCTGAATGCTTTGCACATGTTCTTGAAATTTGAATTTTTGGAGGTGTTTGTCATCTCGAATCCAAATTCCCTGATTCATGAAATTGAGATTCGGAATGTCGATATTGTGCTCCTCGACATGAATTTCAAGTCGGGCGAAAGTTCTGGAAATGAAGGAATATACTGGCTCAGGGAAATAAAGCAGCGAAGACCTGATATTGAGGTGGTGATGTTTACTGCATACGGGGATATTGAAACTGCGGTAAAAGCCACCCACGAAGGTGCTGCGGATTTTATTCTCAAACCATGGGAAAATGAAAAATTGCTGGCGACGTTGAAGTCAGCGCTGAAGCTCCGGAAATCAAAACTGACGGTTAATGATCTGCGGAAACGGGAGAAAGACCTGAAAACTGAACTGAACAGGGATGATCGAATGATTATTGGCGTTTCCCAAGTGATGCAGAATATACTTAACATGGTTAGAAAAGTTGCATGTACCGATGCCAATATTATGATTACCGGAGAAAATGGAACCGGAAAAGAGTTAATTGCCAAAGAGATACACCGATTATCGGAACGGCACAATGAATTGCTGGTTACCGTTGACCTCGGGGCGATGTCAGAAACTCTCTTTGAAAGTGAAATGTTCGGTCATATCAAAGGCTCGTTTACCGATGCTTACGACGACCGTACAGGCAAAATCATGCTTGCCAACAAGGGAACATTGTTGCTGGATGAAATAGGGAACCTTCCGTTACAGCTTCAATCAAAGTTGTTGAATGTATTACAAAACAGGGTGGTTATTCCCGTAGGATCCAATAAAGAATGTCCGGTTGATATACGACTGATAAGCACAACCAATAAAAATCTGTCCCAGATGATCAGGGAAGAAACCTTCAGGCAGGATCTTTTATACAGAATCAACACCATACCATTAGAAGTTCCGCCCTTACGGCAGCACATTGAAGACATTGATGTCCTGGCTCATTTTTTTGTCGGTAAATATTGTCAGAAATACAAGAAAAACTGCACGAATATTCATCCAAAAGTGATTGACAGACTGAAGAGCTATCCATGGCCAGGAAACATCAGAGAATTGCAACACACCATGGAAAGAGCGGTTATTTTATGTGAAAATGACACCATAACTTCATGTGATCTCAATTTGAACCTGCACCATCCTTTTCACGAAGAGGAAACACTAACGCTGGAAGAAATGGAAAAACGAATGATCGTAATGGAATTGAAAAAGAACAGTCAGAGCCTCAGTCTGGCTGCCCGAAACCTTGGAATTTCGCGTACCACACTCTACACAAAAATAAAAAAGTATGGGATATAAACGAATTACATTGACCACCATCGTCGCCACGATAATTATGGTAATATCTGCATTGGCAGCAGGCTATCTGAGTGCATACAATTTAGACCCATGGTATTTACTTTTTCTTCTGCCGGTGCCATTTGCGGCATTCTCTATCATCAACAATGTAAATCAATCGAACCGCCATATTGCATTTTTTTTTGATGCCATCAGAAACGACGATTCTTCCCTGAAATTTCCAACCACTATTCGCCAGAAATCACTTCGTCATTTATATCAAAGTCTCAATAGCTTGAATGATCGGATTAGTGAAATTAAAATGCAGAATACATACCTTGAAAAATACTATCAGGCCTTTATTCAGCATGCTACTACAGGGCTTATGGCTGTTAACCAAAATAATGAAGTGGAGGTTATGAACGAAAAAGCGTTTGAATATATTGGAATCCCTTCTTTTACGCCACTTCATCTGATTCCGCTGAGAAATCCCGAGCTTTTCAGCATCCTGTCAGAAGTTCATCCTGGCAAGGCATATACCTATAAACGCTTTACCGGCGAATCGCAGGTTAACCTCCTGATTCGTTCAAAAGAGATTCATTATTGTGGCAAGGTCTCTAAGTTGATATCCCTTCAGGACATCCGGCAGGAACTTGACGAAAAGGAGCTTGAATCATGGCAGAACCTGATCCGGGTGCTTACTCACGAGATAATGAACAGCATTGCTCCGATTGTTTCACTCACCGGTACGCTGCGAAAATTCTTCGTTGAAGAAGAAAAGCCTGTTCAATCTGACCGGGTTGACAGGGAGACCATCGAAAATGTGGTTCAGGGATTGGATATTATTGAAGAACGTGGCTCCGGACTGATGAATTTTGTGAGTAACTACCGGAAACTTACCCGGATACCTAAGCCGGAATTTACTTCATTTCAAATCCGCGAGTGGCTCGAGCACATCTGTATTCTTTTGCAAGAACAACTGCAAAACAGGCAGATAAATCTCGAACTTGAAATTGAGCCCAACGTAAAGGATTTGACTGGTGATAAAAAACTGTTAACGCAAGTCATGCTCAACATTCTAAACAATGCTATGGAAGCGCTGGATGAGATTCCGGAGAACCGTAAAATCAGGGTATCTGTAGAAACCTCAAAACAAAATCGTCCGATAATCCGTATCTCTAACAATGGTCCACCAATTTCTGAAGATACAACTGAGAAGATTTTTATTCCTTTCTTCACAACCAAAGAACATGGTTCGGGAATAGGGTTGACCTTGTCTCGTCAGATATTAAGACTTCACAGAGGGAATATTTATGTAGAATCAGGTGAGCTGTCCACAAGTTTTATACTTACATTGTAGTCTTGCTTAGTCTCATTTTTTGATAACTCTCTGCCTGGTTAAAGCCCTTAATATGTATCAAGTAATGTTGATTGCCTGTCGTTAGATTTATCTCAATTTTTAATCTATCGAATCAAACAAGCTGCAATATTTGTACTTATTCTATACAAATTTTACCAATAATTGTTTCATTGTCAATAAATAGCTTTGTTATATATATCCCCTTCGGTTTGTCCGCCAAATCAATACGAATGTTATTTTTGAATGTATTTGTTAGGATAACCTGACCTTTCAAATTGCTTATTTCAACAATCGTCGTTTTATCTGATAATGTATCTAACGATATGTTTATTAACCCACTTGTTGGATTGGGAAAAATTCTGGCACCCTGCTTCTCTATCTGATTAATTGCAGTTAATGGATTTACTTTAATTTTTAATATTGATGAAGCAGTTGCTCCTGCCGTATCTGTAGCTGTTACTCTGAAAAGCAAAGTTTGAACAATAGTTGGCACACCATCAAAGGTACGTGTTATGGTGTCAAAAGTCAACCATGCCGGTAAAGGGTTTCCATTGGCAAGTTTTGCACCGTAGGTTAGTGTATTGCTGCCATCATCATCAAAAAAAGTACTGTCGGAAATTGTATAATTGAATGACTGCCCAACGGTAACTGTCTGATCAGGGATTGAATTTTTTACATACGGTACAAAATTGGTATATTTCAGACTATCTATAAAATTTGATCTCACCCAATGAATATCTTTATTTGACCCAAAAGTCATATATTTACCATCAGGTGTAATATCTCCCGAAGTTTCATCATATTGTGTATTGATTTTATTTCCGAGATTTTTGGGATTCGTCCAAGTTCCGTCTATTTTCTTATATGCTATATAAATGTCATTTTGGCCATAACCTCCTGTTCGGATGGATTTAAGAATCATATAACTTTCATCGGGCGAAACATAAGGATCTCCCCATGTTTGAGAGCCAATGTAATTAATAGGATTGGGAAGAATAACTCTGGTTTGATAAACACCATTGGTGTATTGGCTTCGGCATATATATCCTGCACTGCTTGAAAAATATAATGAAGTGTCGCCAACTATACAAGGGTGATATTGATAGCTTTCAGAATTAGGAGGATTACCAAGGCTAATAGGATTACTCCAGATATTTCCCTGTTTACCGGAATAACTAATATCCGCTATACCTTGTGCATTAATAGCATTAGTCGCAAACATATATAAACGGTTGTTAGTAAAAGCAAAGAATGGTTCTCCAGTACCTCGTCCAACAGCGAATGGAATGGTATCAGGAGCTGTCCAATGATCATTTTCATACTCAGTAAACATAATAAAGGGCAACTTCGTTGGGTCTGGATAAAACTCAATATTAAAAAAAGCAGATTTCCCATCGGGTGAAAAAGTTATACAAGGCTCATTCCTACCAGGCAGCGAAATTAATCCGGGTGCAAAGATAATGGCAGAATCACCCGGAGGCGTTTGTCCAAAATACAAACTATCTGGGGGAATTGATTGTGAAAATACAGCATTACCAAACAGGAAAAGTACGACTAATGCTAGTGCTAAATTTTTCATGTTATAAAAGATTAAGATTAATAAAATTTTGCACAAAGCAAGCACGAAGAATTGCCATTATCGTCCTTTTACGTGTAAATGGACTATTTTTTTAAAAAAATACAGAAAGGCTTTTGTTATTCAATATGTTTTGACCGATATTCCTGCGGGGTCAAATTTGTATATAATTTAAACTGATTGTTAAAAGATGATTTTGAATTAAATCCAACTTCATAGAGAATTTCGAGTACCGTAAGTTTACTGTACTTCGAATCTGCCAGCATTTGCATACTTTCCTTAATACGATACTCAAGGATATAGCATTTAAAATTTTTATGGAAAGTTTCATTAATTACTTGTGAGAGTATCCTGGGATTTACAGAAAGTTCATTTGCAAGAGATTCTAGTGATATTTCGGGATTGAGGAAGGGTTTATTTGTTTGCATATAGGAATCCAGCTTTTGCAAATATTCTTTCTTTTCATGTTCTTTAAGCTTATTGTTTTTGTACTTCTCAACTATGTAATAAATATCAGGTTTTAACAATAGAAAGAACATAATTGTATTTACAAATAAAAAAGCAATAAGAGCATATATGCTTGCTGTATATGCACACCACCAAGGTTTTCTTATGATCATATAAATTGCGAAAGAATTCAAATTTACAATCCAAATAACAATAAATCCTAATAATAGAAATTGAAGCCAGGTATTATGGGAAGAAATTTTAATACGCTTATAAAAACCCCGAAAACTAATATTCATTGATTTCATGCTCAATACAGATAGCACAATATATATAAAGCTGTGCGCCAGAATTAATATAGTGTCATATAGGTCTAATATAGATCCCCATATAATAAAATTATTATTATAATTTTTATAGAAAATCATCAGGAATAAAAGAACTCCTATAAATGGCAAAAGATGAAATAAGCTGCGATAATTGATGATATTTTTTCGTTTCAAAAATGAATTGACATAGAAGTATATTAATGGTCCGACCAGAAAAGAAGTTTGTCGTACAAAAAAAATAGATTTATGCCAATCTAAAAAATATTGAAAAGCGTAATTGCTTGTTACAAACGAATAGATAATTTGAAGGTTAAAAATCAACAAGAGTATTGCTAATATTTTGTTTTCATTGCTAAAACCCTTTTTAGTAACGAAGAAGAATAACGATAATATTATTGTCAGAAAAACACTGATAAGTGTTATTATGGTAAAAAAATTCAAAATCATAATTTATTCAAGTTAGTAAAATTTTCTACCGAAGCACTTTTGCTTTATTGCCAATATAATAGCATTTTATCCATCATTTACATTTGCAAATATAAATAGAAAGAGAAAAAAGTCAGTAAATTATTGAAAAATAGTCCAAAATTGGAAGAGAAAATGATAAATAAAACTGAATTAGATTATACCATTTTACTATCAGGGTCTTCTTTAGCGATGTTTGCTACTGCATATCAACTTAAATTACTGCTTCTATCTACAAGGCTAAATATTTAGCGGAATTTCATTCCCAATCCTATTATTATTTGGTTACTCTTTATGGAATTTAAAAATAAAAACTAAAATTGTTGGTTAATGGAATTTGAACACCTTAGGAATGGTAATGCTTTCCTGATGGCATCACGACCTTAGCTGGCAAAACGAAAACCTTTGCTTTAAACACAAAAACCTTTGTTTGCAACCTAAAAACCTTTGTTTGCGACCTGAAAACCTTTGCTCGCCATTCGCTAAGTTTTGTTTGCTGCTCGCTAACCTTAGTTAGCGACACGAAAACCTTTGTTTGCGACCCTCCGGGGGCTTCTGAAGTGTTTTACACTTTATATAGCGTGTTTTCCGGCAGGCTTTGTAAGATTTTCAGCGCTTATAGCGAGTTTTTCAGCAGTCATAGTAAGATCAACAGCGCGCATGAAGTGTTTTTCGGCGAATATATTGACTTTTTAGCGCTTGTGAACCATTTTCCACCCTTTACAGCATGTTTTTAGAGCATACTTTGCATTTTACTATAGATGCTAAGTGTTTTCACTGGCTATCTGCAAACTTTGTCTGCGTTCCCAATAACTTTACAATAATACAAAGAACCCAAAATTATTTCCCCTGCAAACTTTACAGTGGATATTTTTAACATACGGGCTTACTTTTTTTGTAGCCCTATAAAATATGTAACGCTTTTTTTATTTTCAAATTCAAATATAATAATTTTTTTAAAACAAAACTTTAATACACTCTCTTTTCCCATAATTTTAACAGATACTCCCACTCTAAACTTTAGAAAATTTTTAAATTTTGCTTTCTTATTTCTTAGTTTTTAAATTCTGCTTCCCGCAGCATTTTCAAATCACCAAATTAACTAATTAACTAATTAGCTAATTAGCTAATTAAAAACTCCCCGTCAGGCTGAATTTGCAATTTCTGCTCCGAACCTTAGAAAATTTGTAATTACCTGCTTTCATGTTTTATTTTACGAGATAAACCTGTCAGGTTTCCGAAAATGCATTCACTATACCATGGGTTATGAACAGCCATTTACTTTTTTATATCCATATTCATAAATTTCTAATTTTCCGTCGTCGTTAAATCCTAATCTAATCCACCCAATATACCATCCATTTTCATCCAGAAACTTATACACTATAAACTTATTTTCCACATTGTGCCAGTTCCCACTGTAATATGATGTGTCATTAAACTCCCATGTAGTATCATTTATTTGAACAGGAACAGAACTGTAATAATCATATGACAATGTAAATGGCTCATAGTCACCCCCTAAATTATCATAAATATCATTACAACTTACCAAATCGTTTTCATTGCATACCTTTATCCCAGATGAACCAAGAAGATAATAAAAATTTGAGTTAATGTGAGCCAAATAGGTTCCATGATAACCGTAAAAATTTCCAACATCGGCAACATATTTAAACTCTATATCATTTATTGAGTCACCATTAATATCTAATTCATACTTATAACCCGTAGCATTTGATGGAAAAATAATGTTGGGATCAAAATCTTGGTAAAAATCTGTAGAATTAGTCTCTCCAACTTTCATGGTTGTGTTTTCTTTTTGTTCTTTCTTACATCCAATCATAATCATGACGATTAGAATAATACATAGAATAGTACTTGTCTTTTTCATTTTGTATAGCTTTTTTGTTTTGGTTGTTATGTGCGTATATATTTCTGTAGTCTTGCTGTTTTCGTGTCTTAATGATTCCCGTATAAATCTCAAATCCCGCTCAGCCGGGACAGCTATGTTCCGAGCGGAATTGCAAATTCCTCTCAGCAGGGTGGTTCGTTGTTTTTGATTTTGTCGTTTCGCTTTTCATTTTTTTCGTTGTGTTCTGCCCCTCCTTTTGCCGTTTTTTCATCCGAAAATAATTTGTTATTAATATGCCGGATGGAGCTCGCATGTTATTATTTTCATGCAGGTTTGTGTTTTTATATAAACATGCTCGGTTCATTAGTCATTTTCTTCGTAGTAATATGAGTAGTCAATCCCTTTCATAAACATTTCGCGGTCGTTTATTTTGGTGGTGAACGCTTTATCCAAAAGTGATTTCAGAACACCACTTTGGGTTGGACTTAGCATCATTGCATTCATGTAATCTCGCTTGCTTATTTTACTCCAATCTACGCATTTTTTGAGGCGTTTTTTTAGTATCAAATCCAACCATATTCGGGCGCTTCTGCCATTGCCTTCCATAAAAGGGTGTGCAATGTTCATTTCTACGTATTTGTTTACGATTTCGTCGAATGTAGTTTCGGGCATTGCTTCTATTTGCTTTAATGTGTCGCCTAAAAAGTGTGATACGGCAAATTGGAAACCACCTTTTGAAATATTTTTTTGTCTGATTTGTCCCGCAAAATCATACAATCCGCCAAACAAATAAGCGTGTATTTGTTGCAACCCTTTGGTTGTACCAACTTCTATGCTGTTGATAAAAGAACTTTCAAACAGTGCATACGCTTTTGTTTTGCTTTTTCCGTCTATGCTTTCATCACTGTATGTAAACCAGTCAATAAACCGGTTTGCCTTTTTACCCGGAAATTCTTTGCCTAAGGCAACAATACCGTTATAATCCAACACATCGGCTAAGCGCTTTTTACCGTCCGGGGCAAGGAATTTCAACTGGGTAGTGGCACTAACCACTTGGCTGCTTTCTTTCTTAAACTTCGCTTTAAGATATTTCCAATAGTTGCGGGTTTTGGTGTAGTTGTCCTGGTCGGTGAGCACGGCAACAATATCCAATACACTAAACCACCACCTGGCGTTTTGCTCGTCCCAAACGGCCCGCACTTCGCGATCGTCAAAAAAACGTATGGATATTTTTGTATTACTCATAATTTAAATGTTATCTATTCTGTCACTCTAAGATTTTCTGTCCAAAGTTTATGATAATTTTTATCTTGTAGTTGAGTTGGCATATTTTTATTTTAATATAATAGCGGAATTACAAATTCCGCTCAGCCGGGACAAAGCTCCAAGTTTGCATGTCAGCCCACTTGGCGCAAAACCATTGTGTGTGCCTTGCTAATTGCTCCACATCTTAACGCTGTTATCGGCTTTTATTCTTTCTTCAATAAGTTTCTATAATAGATTTCGTCCTCTGTTTCTATTATTTTATTTTTTATTGTTCTTGTTTTTTCTTTCAAATCAGTATTTGAACTTTCAATACTTTTCACCTTATTTCTCGCTTCATTTATTTTATTCTTTCTTTCATCTGTTAACTGGTCAATAATCCTTTCCTTGTCTTTTACTAATTTCTCAATTGCCTCTTGTGCTTTTTTAATATTTTTTACTCTAATATCTGAGAAAAAGTTGTTAAAGATGGAATAAGATTTAAGAGGAGAACCTTCTAATTCAGGATATTTTCTATTTAGATTTTCAATTTTTAAACTAATCTTACGTGTGGATATTTCTATATTGATTTTTAAACTTTCTCCAATTAATTCTGGAAATTGTTTTTTTACTGAAAAAATAATTTTATCATTATGGGCAATTTCATTTTTGACAGTGTTAAGATTAAATATATGCTCATTTTTGATTTCATTTATTTTTTGAATATCATCAGTAGTAAATTTTGGATTCTTTAATATTTCAGGTAGGTAATTAGAGTAATTTCCTAAGGGTGCAGAAATAAAAATGCTTTCTATTGCTCTTGTAATTCCAACATAACAAACCCTTCTTTCCTCCTCTTGTTCATTTAAACCTATTATTTTTCCATTGTGTGCTAAATTGAAGAAAACAACATTCTTAAATTCATTTCCTTTTGTTTTGTGTATAGTTGAAATTAAAATTTCATTTTGTATATCATTTGCTTCAAGTTCAGGAATTGGATTAGCATTAGGATTAGTAATTTGGTTATGTATGAATTCGTAAAAAGAATTAATGTTATCAAAAGTCTTTGTAACTGACAGAATAACTTCAATAATAATATCATCTGATGCTACATCAACATCTTTATTTATGTTGGCAACATTTTCATAGTATTCTTTTAAATCAAATTCTTGTATAATAGAATTTAAAATATCGTGTGGGGATTTTGTAGTTTGAGCATAGTTTCGTAAATTAATAATCTGGTTAATAAATTCTTGTATCCTATCAATTTTCAATGCTTCTAAATTGAAATTATTTTGGTTACAAACATCTATCAAGTTCTGAAATGAATTCCAATCGTTTGCAATTTCAATAATATTATTATTAAGGTATTTATTTGGTCTTTTTAGGATACGTTTAAAATCGTCAGGAGTTGCATCTGTTGGATGCAGAATTACTGAAAGATATGAGTAAATATCTCTACCTGGATTTTTTCTGAACAATTTCTGGCTATTTATTGGTGAATGTGGAATTTTTTCAATATCTAAAACAAAGGCAATAGGATATTGAAATTCATAATATCTAAATAAAATAGTAAAATCATTCCAATTGCAATTTTTTTCTTCTTTTAATTGTTTTATCCAATTAACTGCATTTACGGCTTGATTATATAAATTGTCCGCCAATGAAACCTTAAATTCACCAGTCGGATTTTCTACATATGCATTTATATTTTTATCTACTCTTTGGCTATTATGTTTTATAAGCCACGATGAATGCTTTACGATTTTTTTTGCTGAACGATAATTAGTTGAAAGAGTAAAATCCTTTGTAAAAGCATATCTTTTAGGAAAATTAACAATATGTTCAATTCTTGCGCCCGTAAATCCATAAATCATTTGGTCATCATCTCCAACAATAAAAAGATTATTAGTTGGCAATGCAAGTACCTGCATCAAAAGAATTTGTGCTTGGTTTAAATCTTGAAATTCATCAATTAATATGTAATTAAATTGACTTTGAAGTCTTTGACGAAGAACATTATCCTCAAGAATTGTTCTCAAAGCAAGATATATCATATCGTCAAAGTTGAAAAAATTATGAGAAAACTGAAGATTTAAATACTGTTTGAAATACGGTTCAAAAACAATTTCTCCATTTTTTAATTCAACTGTAAAGTTTTCAATTGGGGGTAACTCTAATTTTGACCGTCTTAATGCTTCTAAAAATTTATCAACTGTTTCATTTTTCAACCAATAATCAATGTCAGGTATTCTATCAACCACGTTCCTCATTAAATTTCTGGTTTCTATGGCTTCATTATTTCCATTAAAATTCCAATGTAAAGTATCTTTGATGATTTCGTAACCAAAAGAATGGAAGGTTTTAATAACAACACCTTCATCAGAGAGTGTTTTAGCTGTTATAATACCTTTTTGACTAACTCTATCAATCATCTCTTGGGCTGCTCTTTTATTAAAAGCAAGTGCCAAAATTTGATTTGGATTTACCCCATTATTTACTATGTGAACAATTCTATTTATAAGAGTTTTTGTCTTACCAGAACCTGCTGGAGCAAGAACTCTTATTGGACCTGTAATTTCATTTATTGCATTTAATTGGCTATCATCTAAGTCTTTATCTAAATCGTAGATTGTTTTTCTTAAGTTATTTGTTAACTCTTGTGTCACTTTTTGTAAACAAGAATTAGCATCGTGAAATAATTCGCTACCTGAAAACCTAAAAATTGGTAGACCGAACTTTGCTAACACCTTATCTCTTTCTTTGTCTAAATTTGGATTATGGTAATCTCTTCCATCACATTCTACAATAGCTTTTTTGCCGTGATGGTTTACTACAAAGTCGACAAAATAATTTTCAATATGTACTTGAGATTTATAATCAATTTTGTTTATTTCACACTGTTCTTTAAAAATTCTTTCAATTGGGGTGTAAAACTCCTTGTCTAAATCATTTGACATATTTGGAGATATAAATGTGAAATTTACTATCTCAAGTAAATTAACAAGTTGTTCAATCAATAAATAATTAACTACCCTTTCATAGTTTTTATGAACAAAATCTCCATTAATTTTTAAAATATACTCTGATTTCGGCAATTTACTTAAGAATATGATAGGAATATTCAAGTAATAGGAAGCATAAATTAATTTATTTATGAGAAAGTCTATATTTTCCGTTAGTTCGTTAATAGAAACATCTTGATAAATTATTAAAATCTCATAGTTTTTTAGTTCAAAGCTAATTTGAAAAGTGTCGTCTATCTCAGATGTTTTAATGAACTTATATTTGATATCTTTTTCATCATTCTCTCTTATAAAGTCATTCAGAATATCTTTAGGACAGTCATAAATTGTAATCCCTCGACCTTTCGCTTTGTGGTAATTAAATCTTTTATAGTATTCTTCAAATTTCATTTATAGTCTGAATTTTCTTGTTCTGTAATTGCAGATAATGAGTTTATAACCACCATTATAGCAGTTATTTCTTATTTAGTTATTAATTAACAAGCTGATAAACATTAACAAATCCTTTTTCATTGGATTTTAAGTTCTATTCATCTCCTTCGAAAAATAGTCAATAAAACCCCTTCCTTCACCCTTCCTTTTGGGAAGGGCAGGGGATGGGTTTATTCCTTTTCCAGTTCCACCTTCAGTAAATACATTTCACCGGCAGTCAGCTCAATGGTACGTGATTGCGGAAGGTAACCGCTCTTTTTAATCTTAACTTCATAGCCGCCTTCCATCAGGTTTTTCAGGTAAAAATTGCCCTTGGCGGCGGTTTTCTTCGTAATTTTTTCGCCGGTGGCCGTATTGGTAATTTCAAACACTACGTTGGCTATGGGGATACCCCTGCCTTTTTCCGTTGCATTGGCTTTCAGCGCCATTGTCCGAATTGCGGTTTTAATCACCTTTCGGGCATCCCAATAATCGTTATAGGTTTGCGGGTCGGTGTCGTGTATCACTTCTGTCAGAGCATCCATCTTTACCAGGTTGCCGTCGCATTTGTCGAAAAGGTTGCTGATTTGCGACGTTGCATCCTTTTTTTCGATCTGTCCTTCGCGTGGCATGGGGATCAGTTCATCATACGTGGCAAGCAAAGCCGATAGCTTGCTGATGTCATCTGCCGATATTCCGTAAGGTTCCAGTTCTTTTTGAATAGGGGTAATTTTTTCAATAATCAATCGGGCAATACTGCACAGCGTGGTATCGGGCGCGCGTCTCAGTTCGGTAAGGGTGTAGCGAAGGGCTTCCTGCAGAGGCAGATTAAGGGTGATTACGGCATAAGCAATGCCTTTGCGCGAAACGGAGTTCAGTTTTACAGCAAGGCTTTGTTTTGCCTGCGTTTTGGATTGGGCTATCCCTTTCTTGCTTTCTACCTGCTCGGGACGGATTTCGGCTATCCTCCCGGCATCCGATTTAAACAAGTCAAAAATAGCCATGAAACCGGGAATATGTTCCAGTTTTTGCATGTTTGCATTAATCCATTGGATAAGTACAAGAAACATGCTAAGCTTACTTTCTTTAGTAATATCCATAAAATAAAAGTTAAAAAGTTAATAATAAATAGTTTATTAAAAGTCGCTATAAATTTACAATAATTTTTTTATACAAGTTTTTATTTTGATAAAAAATTTTTTAAAATGTCTTATCCTAAAAAAAGTTGATAATATTTAAATAAATCCTGAATGGGGTTGACTATTTTTCCATTTTTTTTGTCAATCCACAAAACGCCAACGATTATAAGCTGTTTGCCTGGCATAGATAATTGTTTATATCCAAACTTAAATTGCTTATAATTTATCTAAAGATGTTTGGCTTTCATCCTAAGATGTTCAGGTTTCATCCTAAGATGTTTGGCTTTCATCCTTTAATACTTGGCTTTCATCCATTGATGTTTGACATTCATCCTTTAATACTTGGCTTCCATCCTTTAATACTTGGCTTTCATCTATTGATGTTTGATATTCATCCTTTAATACTTGGCTTTCATCCATTGATGTTTGATATTCATATGTTATTGTTTGCATTTTATATATTGATGTAATGATAAACATCAATAATGTTTCAACCTTCATATACTAATGTAACAGGTTTTATCATTAATGTAACATAAGTCATATACAATTTCTCTCGTTTCATATGTCAGTTTTATGAGCCTACCGGCAGTTGGGTTTGCGATGCCTAACCTACATGCCGGTTACTGAGTAAACTTTTTATATAGCTAAGTAAGTTTTTTGTTTAAAGAGATAATATCTTTTATGGAAATTCATTAAAAAAGCTTTATTTGGAGGCTATTTTAAAATGGGCAATTAAAAAAATATGAGAGGGATTGATATACCTACACTCAAAAGTTGTACTTTTATAAAAATTTATAAATCCTTAAAAATTGAAAAGATGAATACTGTTTATTTTTTAATCGCCATCGTGGTTTTCTTGTTTTTTACAGGAATACGAATTGTACGCCCTACCCATCGTGGTTTAATTGAACGACTTGGTAAATATAATCGTTTTGCCGATCCCGGATTTCACTGGATAATCCCCATTATTGAGCACATGTTTTCGGTAAATACTACCGAACAAATGGTAGATGCCGAACCCCAGGAAATAATAACCAACGATAATCTGAACGCCCGTGTGGATGCACAGGTTTATTTTAAAGTAAAAGATGATGAAATAAGTGTAAAATCTTCGCAATATAACGTTAATAATTATAAATGGCAAATTGTTAACCTGGCACGTACTACTTTACGTAATATTATTGGCACGCTTACGCTAAAATCTGCCAACAGCGAACGTGGAAAAATCAATTCGGAGTTGCACAACACTCTTTGCCACGAAACACAAACCTGGGGTATCGAGATAGTTCGTACCGAACTCAAGGAAATTGACCCGCCCAAAGATGTTCAGGAAACGATGAATAAAGTAGTAAAAGCCGAAAACGAAAAAATTGCCGCCATTGACTATGCCACTGCGCGCGAAACCGTTGCCGACGGTGAAAAACGTGCCAAGATTAAGGAATTTGAAGGTATCAAACAATCGAAAATATTGCAAGCCGAAGGCGAAGCAGAAGCTATTCGTTTGGTAAACGAGGCTGCCGAAAAATATTTCATCGGGAATGCCCAGTTACTCCGCAAATTGCAGACTCTTGAAGTTTCGCTTTCAAATAATGCTAAAATAGTTATCCCCACAGGTAGCGAACTGGTTAATATCATTGGCGACATGGCGGGAGTAATACCTTTGCGTGCCAAGCCAAAAGATAATCCAAACGTTTAATCAACCAAGGATTTTAAAACCTTGAGGGTTTTCCTCGCCTACGGCGAAATGTAACATATTGAAATGGTTTGCAACTTTTAACCCAAACTCAGGTTATTAATAAAAAAAACTGCCCTTTTAGAGGAGCAGCTTTTCAAACAACTATGAATTAACAAAATTTACTTCTTTGTTTTCTTTTTTGCTACAGCTTTTTTCTTGGGAGTAGCTTTTTTAGCCATCATATCCTTTACAGCAGCCTGTGCAGCGGCAAGGCGTGCAATAGGAACACGGAAAGGAGAGCAACTTACATAGGATAATCCCAGTTTATGGCAGAATTCAACGGATGTTGGTTCGCCACCATGCTCGCCACAGATACCTAACTTAATATTCGGGCGTGTAGCACGGCCACGTTCGCAGGCAATCTTCATCAGTTCACCAACGGTGCTCTGGTCAATCTGCTGGAATGGATCCACCGGTAATATTTTTGTATCTGTATAATGTTGCAGGAAGCTCGATGCGTCATCACGACTGAAACCAAAGGTCATCTGGGTAAGGTCGTTGGTGCCGAATGAGAAGAATTGTGCATATTTTGCCATTTTATCGGCAGCCAATGCAGCACGCGGAATCTCAATCATGGTTCCTACCATATGAGGTATTTCTTTCAGTTTGAATTTAGCACAAACTTCAGCATATACCTTTTTGATGATTTCATACTGGTGAGCTAATTCTGTTTCTACGCAGGTTACCGGAATCATGATTTCGGGGAAAGGATTTTTCTTTTCCTTGATAAGTTCTGCAGCGGATTCAAAGATAGCACGTACCTGTGTTTCGGTGATTTCAGGGAAAGTGATACCCAAGCGAACGCCACGGTGTCCCATCATTGGGTTAACTTCATGCAGCTTGTCGGCACGTTCGGTAAATTCTACCAATCCAATTCCGAGGTTTTTGCAGAGTTTTTCCTGTTCTTCTTTTTGTGTTGGTACAAATTCATGCAAAGGTGGGTCGAGTGTACGGAAAGTTACCGGCAATCTATCCATGGCTTCCAGAGTACCTTTTATATCTTTTTTCATGTAAGGGAACAGTTCAGCTAATGCAGCACGACGTTCTTCTTCATTCTTGCTGATGATCATCTTACGCAAGAGGAATAAAGGAGCTTCGGAACCTTTTCCGTAGAACATATGTTCTGTACGGAAAAGTCCGATACCTTCGGCTCCAAATTCACGTGCTTTCTGGGCATCTGCCGGATTGTCGGAATTGGTACGGACTTTTAGTTTGCGGTATTTGTCCACAATGGTCATAAACTTCAGCAGGTCTTCGTTTTCTGTTGCGCTTATAGTAGCAAGCTCTCCTTTATATACTTTACCTTTTGTTCCGTTAAGCGAAATCCAATCACCTTCTTTCAGCTTTTCGCCTTTGATGTTAACGGTGCGGGTAGTGAAATCTATCTTAATGTCGGCAGCACCTACTATGCAGCATTTTCCCCATCCACGGGCAACCAATGCAGCGTGTGATGTCATACCACCACGGGCGGTTAAAACAGCCTGTGCAGCACGCATACCTTCGATATCTTCAGGATTGGTTTCTTCGCGAACCAGGATAACTTTTACTTTCGGGTCTTTCTTTACAGCTTCCACTGCATCGGCAGCAGTCAGCACTATTTTACCCATTGCTCCTCCGGGACCTGCTGGTAAACCTTTGCATAATACTTCTGCTTTTGTTTCTGCTTTTGGGTCTAACAGAGGGAATAAAAGTTCTTCCATCTGCGATGGAGCAACTCTAAGGATAGCTGTTTTTTCGTCAATAAGTTTTTCTTTCAACATATCCAATGCCATCTTCACAGCGGCGGTGCCGTTACGTTTTCCAACACGGCATTGCAGCATATACAGTTTTTGATCCTGTATGGTGAATTCAATATCAAGCATATCATGATAATGCTTTTCCAACTTTTTCTGAACAGCATCTAATTCTTTGTAAACTTTTGGCATTGCTTTTTCCAGCGATACCAGATGAATGGTATGTTCCGATTTTCCTACTTCATTAATTGGGTTTGGTGTACGGATACCGGCTACTACGTCTTCGCCTTGTGCATTTGCAAGCCATTCTCCATAGAAATATTTGTCGCCGGTGGCAGGGTTACGGGTAAAAGCAACACCTGTAGCAGATGTATCGCCCATATTTCCGAATACCATGCTCTGAATGTTTACGGCAGTGCCCCAGTTGTCAGGGATAGCTTCAATTTTGCGGTAAGCAATGGCACGTTTACCCATCCAACTCTGGAACACGGCACCTACAGCGCCCCATAATTGTTCCATTGCGTTTTCGGGAAAGGGCTTGCCCAAAACTTCTTTTACTTTCTTTTTGTATATTTCGATAAGTTCTTTCAAGTCGTCGGCAGTAAGGTCGGTATCTGATTTTGCACCGCGGGCTTTTTTCATTTTTTCCAATTCATGTTCTAACTGAACGCGGACACCTTTTCCTTCGGCAGGTTCAATACCTGCTGCTTTTTCCATTACTACATCGCTGTACATCTGAATCAAACGACGTTGGCTATCGTAAACAAAACGGGGATTCCCTGTTTTTTTAATTAAGCCTTCCCGGGTTTCATTGTTTAACCCTACGTTTAATACAGTTTCCATCATACCAGGCATGGAACTGCGTGCACCCGAACGAACAGACACAAGCAAAGGGTTTTTCTTGTCGCCAAATTTGGCGCCCATTTCAGCTTCGGTATGTGCCAAAGCTTCCATTACCTGGTGGTCAAGTTCTTTGGGGTATTTCTTGTCGTTTTCGTAGTATGCAGTGCAAACTTCGGTAGTGATGGTAAAACCTGCAGGTACCGGTAAACCAATGTTTACCATTTCGGCAAGGTTGGCACCTTTACCGCCCAATAAGTTTTTCATGTCGGCTTGTCCGTCGGCTTTTTTGCCTCCAAAAAAATAAACATACTTTATTTCTTTTTCTTTTGCCATTGAATATTCTCCTTTTTAATTAATTGTTTGCTAAAGAGTTTCGATTAAAAACGTGCGTACACGCCAAAAATTTTGCAAATGTATAAAAATTAATGTTTTTGTACTTTATATACCTGTGATTTTTTTCGGAAAAGCTGGACTAATAACAGAATTTACCGGTATTTGTATCGGATTCGGAAATGAACAATCCCGTTGTTAAAAGAACATTGTATATTTACAGGCGTATAATACAACCAATTCTTAATTGGAGTATTGAATTCAGAAATCGTATAAAATCGTATTTTTGGAGCAAATTTATTTTTCAGGCATCACAGGTACTTAAAATCAATAATTATGAATGAAATAATACAAAAAATACAGGAAGCTGCAAAGAAATACGAGAAATACACTGCCGGAAACTTGTCGAAATTAGTGAAGATCAAGTCTACCAGCATGCACGAAAAAGAAGTACAACTGGAACTGAAACGGCAAATGGAAGATGCCGGTTTTGATGAAGTACGCATTGACGGACTTGGTAATGTCATCGGCAGAATTGGCAACGGGAAACGAATACTTGCCATTGACGGACATATGGATACGGTGGACGTTGGAAATATTGCAAACTGGACATTCGATCCTTTTTGTGGGGATATAAAATGCGGATTTGTACACGGACGGGGAACCGTTGACCAGGAAGGCGGTGTAGCTGCAGCCGTTACCAGTGGACGTATTCTGAAAGAACTGGGTTTTGACAAAGACATGACTTTTTACGTTGTGGGCAGTGTGATGGAAGAAGACTGCGACGGACTTTGTTGGAAATACTTAGTGGAAGAAGAAAAGCTGCAACCTGAGGTTGTCATCAGCACGGAACCCACCAACCTGAATATCTATCGCGGGCAACGCGGGAGGATGGAGATGGCAGTAAAGTTTAAAGGGATTAGTTGCCACGGAAGTGCCCCCGAAAGGGGAAAAAATGCAATTTACATGGCTGCACGTGCCGCTCTTGAAATAGAAAAACTGAATGAACGCTTGCCGGTGGATGAATTTCTTGGAAAAGGAAGCGTTACCATCTCGGAAATTAAATCTGGTAGTCCATCTCTTTGTGCTGTTGCCGATTATGCCCAGTTTCACCTCGACCGCCGCCTTACCTGGGGCGAAACCAAAGAATCTGCCCTGGCAGAAATCCGGGAGATCATCAAAGATATGGATGCTACGGTGGAGGTTCTTCACTATGAAGAAACGGCATATACCGGCATGCGTTACGGAATGGAGAAGTATTATCCCACATGGAAAATTCCGGCAGACCATTATTCCGTTCGAACCGGCGTGAAAGCTTTTCGCAAGCTGTTTAACAAAGAACCGGTAGTGGATAAATGGACTTTTTCTACCAATGGTGTAACCATCAACGGCTATTATGGCATTCCAGTAGTAGGTTTCGGACCTGGCAACGAAGTATTTGCCCATGCACCCAACGAAAAAGTTCCCGTAAGCGACCTGGTAGATGCTTCTGCCTTTTACGCTGCCTTTGCGTGGCTTTTTTGAAGAAAAACTGATTAATTTTAATATTTTTACGTAATGATCATGGATTTTAAGAAAATAACAGAACAAATTGCTGCTCTGAAAACAAATTTATACCAAAAAGATTTCCTGCTTACCTGGGATAAAACACCTGAAGAACTAATGATGGTAATGCTTGTAGCAGAAGCACTACGAAGTCTTCGTAATCAGAATATTTCAACCCGGTGTTTCGATTCGGGACTTGGTATTTCCAACTTCCGCGATAACTCTACCCGTACCCGTTTTTCGTTTGCTTCTGCCTGTAACCTGCTTGGATTGGAAGTGCAGGATCTTGACGAAGGGACATCCCAGATTGCCCACGGCGAAACTGTTCGCGAAACGGCAAACATGATCTCTTTTCTTACTGAAATCATCGGAATACGCGACGATATGTTTCTTGGAGAAGGCCACAAGTATATGTCAGAGGTAGGCGAAGCCCTTGAAGACGGTTACAAACATGGCGTTTTGCCGCAACGGCCCGGTATAGTGAACCTGCAATGCGATATTGACCATCCGACACAAAGTATGGCCGACCTTCTTCACCTCGTAAATTACTTTGGCGGAATTGAAAATCTGAAGGGAAAGAAAATTGCCATGACGTGGGCTTATTCTCCCAGCTACGGAAAACCTCTTTCGGTGCCGCAGGGCATCATCGGGTTGATGACACGCTTTGGTATGCAGGTGAAACTGGCATACCCGGAAGGATATTCGCTGATTCCGGAAGTGGTGGAACTTGCCGGGAAAAATGCAAAGGCTTCGGGCGGAAGTTTTCATGTGATGAATAGCATGGAAGAAGCTTTTACAAATGCCGATATTGTTTACCCGAAGAGTTGGGCTCCCTTCTCGGTGATGGAACGCCGCACTGCATTGCTGAAAAATAACGACAGGGACGGGCTAAAGGCTTTAGAACAAGAATGCCTTGCCAATAATGCACGTTTTAAACATTGGGAATGCAATGATGAAAAGATGAAGATTACACGGGATGGCAAGGCATTGTATATGCACTGCCTGCCTGCCGATATTTCCGGTGTGTCGTGCCGCGAAGGGGAAGTGGCAGCCAACGTATTTGAACGTTATCGTATAGAAACCTACAAGGAAGCCGGTTATAAACCTTATATCATAGCCGCCATGATGCTTACAAACCGTTTTGCCAACCCTGCTGCCATGCTGAATAGTATGTTGGAAAGAGGAAACAGGAGAGCGGGACTTTAGGAAGTTTCAGTTTTTTAAAACTTTTCACCTGTATTTTATGGGTTTGGTATTTCATTTGTTTAATTGATCTCCGATAATAATTAATAGTGCAGATTAACGTTACTTTTTAATATTAATAATAAAAAATAGCTAATATGATGAAAAAGAGAACACGTATTTTATTATTTATTGCCCTGATGTTCGTTGTGCCATTTTATGGCAAAGCACAAGAAGTTAAAAAAGGGAATATGAATTTAGGGATTGCAATAGGTCCAGCCACTAATTTCTATGACTATTCCTCGGGTATGAGACCAGGTGTTTATGGCTATTTTGAACAGGGTTTCTGGGAAGTAGGACCTGGAACCATTGCTCTGGGAGCAGAAGCTGGTTTCTCGTTCCTGCATCATGATGGCGATGATTTTAATTACAATTGGACTAACTTCTTTTTGCTTGCACGCGGAGCATATCATTATTACATCAAAGTTGCACATTTAGATGTATATGCAGGTTTTACTACCGGTCCCCGCTTTACCGCTTTTTCTGACAATTATGATCATAGCAACCATGGGGATTCGCCGGATTATGACGCTGTTAATTTTCATTTTGGAGGGTTTACCGGTGCCGCTTACCAGTTTAATAACAAACTTACAGGATTTATAGAATGTGGACACGACATTACGACTGTTTCTGCCGGGTTACGGTTTAAGTTGTACTAATCTTTTCTTTTAAAAAATAGCATCTTCTATAGATTTCATAAAGGCAGCTGGAGCGATCTATCCCCATAAATTATCGAGATGTAATTCTGTAAAAAGAATCAGAAATATAATTCTGGAGAATGTGTTTTTTTTGCAAAGCAGATAGGGAAACACCATTGTACGATCCGTAGTGGTTAACCATAACCATTTGTCCGGGAAAATATTAAAGCATTTTGTTTAATAAATCATAAAACTCTGTTTTTACTATGGGTTTTGAGATATAGCCATCGCAACCAGCCTGTTTACATTTTTCTATTTCGTCGGGCATGGCATAAGCGGTTTGCGCAATTATTTTCAATGCAGGTTGTATTTTCTTTATTGCTGAAGTGGCTTCGTAACCATTCATGCCGGGCATACGAATGTCCATCAAAACAATGTCAATTTTAGGTTCGCTGACAACAATTCTAACGGCTTCATCTCCATCTTTTGCCCATAAAAGTTGTGCCTTGGTTTTTTTAAGCATTGCTTCTATCAGGTAATAATTCGATTCTATGTCTTCTGCAATGAGAATGGTCGTATTTTTTAAATTTGGCAAACCTGTTTCTATAGTATTTTCATTTAAAGGTGTTGCATTTATATCTACAACACCGGGAAGCTGAAAGTAAAAGGAAGAGCCTTTTCCTTCCTCAGAATCTACCCATAGTGAGCCTCCTAACAAATCGGAAATTTCTTTGCAGATTGCCAGCCCCAACCCTATTCCGCCATGTTTGCGTGTATGGGTATCGTCCACCTGGCGGAAACGTTCGAAAATCAGATCTGTTTTATCTGATGGAATTCCAATTCCTGTATCCTGAACAAAGAAAGTTATATCTTTTTCGGAAAAGAAGTATCCAAACTCAATTTTTCCCTTTTCAGTAAACTTAACAGCATTATTCAACAGATTGGTAAGCATTTGAATTAACTTGGTTTTATCTGTAAGGATAGCTGTGGAAGTGGTATTGGGTTCGGGCTCGAATAAAACGGATATATGTTCTTTTTTTTCGTTGTTAATTTCGGCTTCAACAAATGATTTCAATTCCAAAAAAACGTCATAAACAGAAAAACTTTCCGGCCTTATTTTCAGTTCTTTTGTCTGAAGCATGGAAATATTAAAAATGGATTCAATGATACTAAGCAGGTGATTGCCACTTTTGTTTATTAATTTTGCCATTTCAAGTATTTCGTCGAGGGGCAAACTGTCATCAATCAAACTGCTGAAGCCAATAACCGCATTTAATGGAGTTCGCAGTTCATGGCTCATGGCAGCAAGGAATGCCGACTTTAGGCGGTCGCTTTCTTCGGCTTTTTCTTTGGCTAATATGAGTTCTGCTTCTTTTTTCTTTAGTTCAGTAATATTGGTAAAGGTGCCAATGATGCCCGCAACTTCATCCTTTTCGTTATAAAAAACGGCTTTGTCATAAATTACCTGATATTCTTTCTGATCCTTATCAAGAATAACGGATTCATAACGTTGCCTGCTTTTATCCCGTAACAGTTCCATATCCTTTTCATTGTATGTTTGGGAATACTGTTCGGGCCATAATTCATTTACTGTTTTACCACGGATTTCCTCAGCCGATTTACCGAACATTTCGGAAAAAGCTTCGTTGCAACCCAGGTATTTGCCTTCGGTATCTTTATAAAATAAAGGAACAGGAATGGAATGCAGCATGGCATCGATAAAATAATACTGCCGTTTGATTTCATTTTCCGCTTTTTTACGTTCCGAAATATCTCTGACGATGCCCACCGCACCGTAGCCTTCGGAAAGTTGCATACCGGCAAGGGAAAGTTCAATATCAATAATAGTTCCGTCTTTTTTTAAAGCTTCCAGTTCTACTACTTTTCCAAGCATGGGACCTTCGCCCGTTTCTCTGAAATGTTGGAATGCCGGTAAATGCTGCGAATGATATTTTGAAGGAGCCAGCAAGGAATGTATATTTTTATTTCTGGCTTCTTCAATAGAATATCCGAATATTTTTTCAGCCCCGGGATTCCAATAATTGATTTTTCCTTCATTATCAATCATGATAATGCCATCCTGAGCGTAGGTAGTAATCAGGCGGAATTTTTCTTCGCTTGCTTTCAGTTTCAGCCTTTCATTTTTAAGTTTTAAAACACCTTCAATTGCTATAGGCAAACGGTGCAAACGTTCTTTTACCACGTAGTCCCAGGCACCAGCTTTAATAGAGTCGGCAGCAGCTTCTTCACTTATTGTACCAGTTACAATAATAATAGGGGTATCGGGGTGCATTTCACGAGCCATCCTTGCAGCTTCCAGTCCGTTAAGCTGGGGTAATTTGAAATCGCTTAACACTATATCAGGATAAAAATCTATGAGTGCCTGTTCAAAATCGCTTCTTGAAACAACCCATTTAAAACGGAAATCAAACTTTAAGGAGGAGGTTATTTCCAGTTTAATAAGCTCCATATCGTTTTCATCATCTTCGAGCATCAATATTTTGAGCATTTCCATAACACACGTTATTTTTTTTTGATTATACAGTTTTATTAACAATCGCCCAAAAAGAACCTATTTTTTTTACAGCTTCTATAAAATCGTCATAATCTACTGGTTTCACCACATAAGCATTTACGCCCAAATTATAGCTTTTCACAAGATCGCTCTCCATAGCCGAAGAGGTTAGCATCACCACTGGTATGGTTTTTAGCTCTTCGTCCGATTTAATGATTTTTAAAGCCTGAATCCCATCAAGTTTTGGCATTTTGATATCGAGCAATATCAGTACCGGTTTTTCTTTTTCCCGGTTTTGGTATTTGCCATTGTATTGCAGGTAGTCCAAAACCTGGATACCATCATTTACAACGTCTATACGGTTGCTTAATTTGCATTGTTTAAAAGCCGTTAAGGTTAGTTCAACGTCGTTTTCGTTATCTTCGGCATAAAGAATTGGAGGAATTTTTTCCATAGTAAAATGTTTTATAATGTAATAAAAAATGTTGCGCCATTATTTGTTTCGCCTTTGGCGGTAATGGTTCCGCCATGTTTATGAATTATTTGTTTAACATTAGCCAAGCCAATACCAGTACCTTCAAATTCGCTTTGGGTGTGCAAGCGCTGAAAAACACCAAATAGTTTATTCGCGTAAGCCATATCGAAACCGGCTCCATTATCCTTTACGAAGATAGTATTTTTCTGGTCAGTATCTTTATAATATCCTATTTCTATTATCGCTTTTTCTTTTTTGGATGTAAATTTGATGGCATTGGAAATAAGATTTTCAAAAACCATTTGTAAAAGCCCGGAATCGCCATGGATCACGGGAAGTTTGCCAACTTTCATTTCGATTTTTCGGCTTGTGATTTCCGGTTCAAATTGATTAATTACATTTTTAACCAAGGTATTCAAATCAACTTCCGTTGTTTGTATGGGCTTTCGTCCCAAACGGGAAAATTTTAGCAAATCGTCAATCATCCTTCCCATCTGGATAACCGAATCGCTGATTTTCCGGAAGTACCTGTTGGTTTCATCAGAAGATTCAGAAATTGCATCTTTTAAAATTTTGGAAAAGCCATCAATATGACGGAGCGGAGCACGTAAATCGTGCGAAATGGAATATGCAAAAGATTCAAGGTCCTTGTTGGCATCTTCAA
Source organism: Lentimicrobiaceae bacterium (assembly GCA_023227965.1). Classification (NCBI taxonomy): domain Bacteria; kingdom Pseudomonadati; phylum Bacteroidota; class Bacteroidia; order Bacteroidales; family Lentimicrobiaceae; species Lentimicrobiaceae bacterium. The sequence goes on from JALOCA010000004.1 coordinate 102,002, forward strand.
GTTGCAAGGTACGTTCCTCTACTTTTTTCTCAAGATGTTGATTTAGCTCGTTTAATTCGGTTATATCCCGGGAAATACCCAAAATACCCATCAGGTGGCCTTCCACGTCGTACATCGGTGTTTTTATGGTTTCAAATAAACCTTTATATCCGTTTCCGGCAAAAACTAATTCCTCTGTGTTTATGGAAGGTTTTCCTGCCATCATGGCTTTACGGTCTTTTTCTCTAAAAAAATCGGCAATAGGCGCATCCACAAAATCATAATCGGTTTTGCCGATAATATCTTTTTCTTTTGCTCCGAAAAGAAGTTCGAATTGTGGATTGCATAGTATATAAACGCCATTATGATCTTTCAGCCATACCAAATCGGGGATGGATTCAATGAGGGTACGTAATCGTTTACGCTCGTTTTCCAGTTTTAACTCGGCAATTTTTCGTTCGGTGATGTCGTGAATTACGCCAAGTATATATTCTTCTTCATTAAGGCTAATGACTTCTGCCGACACCAAACAGTTCCTGACATTTCCCTTAAAATTGAAATCACATTCAAAATTCTGCACCCTGCCGTTTTTCTGCAAAAGAGATGTAAATTGATTCCGCTGTTCGGAAATGATCCATAAATGAATATCGATTGTTGTTTTTCCAATACATTCATCTTTGGTTAAGCCCGAAAGAGCAATAAAAGAATCGTTTGTTTCCACGATCTTTCCTTCGTTAAGGAAGGTGATTAAAATAGGATCGGGACTACAACGGAAGGCTTTGGCAAATTTTTCCTCACTTTTTTTCAGATTGTCCAATGTATTTTTCAACAGGGTGATGTCGCGCGAAAACATAGCAACGTTTTCAATGGTACCATCTGCTTCCACTATGGGTTCTATCGTATTTTCGAACCATTTTTCATCATAAGTATCTGTAAAAGTAATACCTCTCCGGGCTTCGATACATTCATTGATAATCTTTACTCTGTTTTGAAAAACAGATGGCGGCAACACTTTGCTTGTCGAAAATCCAATAATTTCTTCTCTGGTTTTGCCCCAGCGATGAAGCAATATTTTATTACATGCCTGGAATTCACCTTTCCGGTTGGTCATGGTAATGGCATCGGAAGATGCATCGAGAACTGCCTGTAAAAGATTGTTCGCTTTACTGAGTTTTTGTTCAGTAATTTTTCTTTCGGTGATGTTACGTACAGCGCCATAAATACCTTTTAATGCATTTCGATCGCTGTCCCAAAGAGGATGAGCAAATACCTGCACCCAAACCACTTCTCCCCGTTTGTTCAGTGTGCGGATTTCCGATTTTATGGCACGGTTACCGAAAAGGTTCAGCAAATCCTCATCTTCTTTCTTCAGATCATCGGGATGAATAGAAGCATGCCAGCCTCCTTTAGCCTTGTATTCTTCGAAAGTAAAACCTGTGATATTCTCGAAGGCTCCGCTTACCCAATTTAATTCGAAGGAACCATCCGAAAGCACCATGGTGGAAAAAACATAATCGGAAGAAACCTCTGATATAAGCCGGTAACGTTCTTCGCTTTTGTTAAGTTCCTCCTGAATCTTTATCCTTTCCCCGATATTTCTGCTGACTCCGATAAATTCAAGTAAATTACCCTGTTCGTCTCTGTTAGCAGAAATAATTACTTCTGTCCAGACCGTTGAACCATCCTTGCAGGTTTGTTCCAATTCATAGCAACCAAAAACGTCTTTTTTAATGCCTTTTGCTTCTTCATCCAGCGTTTCCGCTAATAATTGTAAAGCTTTTCGGGCTGATGCGGGAGTGAGTACATCATTGATGGTTTGTTTGTATACTTCTGCCGCCGTAAACCCCCTGAGTCGCTCTATCGATGGGCTGACATACGTAAATTGTCCCTGTAAATTTAAAATCCAGATAAGATCGGAAACTTTTGAAGTAAGTATTTGATAGCGGTTAAGTTCCGTCTTTTTTTGAGATAATTCATTCCTTAAGGCAAGGTTTTCCTGCAGAAGCGCTTCGTAAGTTGGATCGTTTTCTATCATGGCGCACAATTTTTGCATTGTAAAAAATTACCCCGAAAATTATTTTAATGGCACCAAATCATATATTTTCAACATGCCACTCTTACAAAAACTATATTTCAATCTTTTTATTTGCCCGTCTTAAAATAGTCTTCAAATATAAGTAATTTTAATAAATTTCTGAAAAAGGCCGCCCAAGTATTTTTTATACGTTAACAGATTAAAAAAAGTAATTAAGAAATAACCCGGCAGGTTGCTCTGAAAATTTTCTCTATTTAATCCCTTAACGTTTTTTACATAAATTTTAGCAGTTAAACAAAAATTAATACATTTGGCAGCTTAAATTTTGGAACTCACATTATAACTTACCTATAAAAATTAATTTCTATGACTGAAAAAGTGCATAAACTTCTCAGCGAGTCCAAGACAGCTCGCTGGACGGCGCTTGGTGTAGTTGCGTTTACGATGCTTTGCGGCTATTATCTTGCCGATGTTATGGCTCCGCTAAAGCCCTTACTCGAAAGCCAGAAAGGCTGGTCGAGTACAGAATACGGCTTTTTTACCAGTGCTTACGGCTGGTTCAACGTGTTTCTTTTGATGCTGATTTTTGGTGGCATCATTCTCGACAAAATGGGGGTACGTTTTACCGGTATGATGGCAACAATTATTATGGTAATAGGTACCGCCATTAAGTATTGGGCCATTTCCACTCATTCACTCGATGGTGCAATGCTTTTCGGATGGAAAGCCCAGGTTACCGTTGCGGCAATAGGATATGCCATTTTTGGTGTAGGAGTTGAAATTGCTGGTATTACTGTTTCAAAAATTATTGTTAAATGGTTTAAAGGAAAAGAAATGGCGCTTGCCATGGGGCTCGAAATGGCTACCGCACGTATGGGTACCGCCCTTGCATTGGCTACCTCCGCTCCTATTGCTAAAGCCATGAACGATGTTTCTGTTCCTATTCTCCTTTGTCTTATCATGCTCTGTATCGGACTCATCGCATTCTTTATTTATACATTCATGGATAAAAAGTTGGATGCTTCCATCGCCGCCGGTAAAGACGGTAGCGAAGAAAGCGAAGAAGAATTCCGGCTTAATGACATTAAAATGATATTCACAAACAAAGGATGGTGGTATATTGCAATACTTTGTGTGCTGTTCTACTCTGCAGTATTTCCATTTCTGAAATATGCTTCCGATTTGATGGTAAACAAATTTGGTGTAGACGAATCGCTGGCAGGACTCATCCCCAGCCTACTCCCCTTCGGAACCATGATACTCACTCCTACTTTTGGCAACCTGTACGACCGCAAAGGAAAAGGTGCAACCATTATGATACTGGGTGCCATTTTGCTTATTTTTGTACATGCCATGTTTGCCATTCCTTTTATTAACAATTGGATAATGGCTATTTTGCTTATCATAGTACTGGGAGTAGGTTTTTCATTGGTTCCCTCTGCCATGTGGCCCTCAGTTCCCAAAATTATTCCTGAGAAACAATTAGGAACAGCATACGCTATGATATTTTGGGTACAAAATTGGGGTTTGATGGGTGTTCCTGCCCTCATTGGCTGGGTATTGGATAAATACTGTATCACCGGAACAAAAATTGTAGACGGTGCTACCATTCACAGTTATAATTACACCCTTCCCATGATTATTTTTATGTGTCTGGGCTTTCTTGCGCTGATTTTTGCCTTCCTGCTGAAAGCAGAAGACAAGAAGAAAGGTTATGGCTTGCAATTGCCTAACATCAAAAAATAGCATTCTCACATCTGAAAACCCCCGGTCGTAAAACCCGGGGGTTTTTTGTTAAATTCAGCTTTGTGGCAATCTTTGCAAAACAAATTTTATCTAAGTTTGTTCCGTTTAAAAAGAACCAAATATAGAATATAATGAAATTCAGTGTAACTCTTTTATTTTTAATTGTTTTTTCACTTCTTTTTTGATAAATACCGGTACTGTAGAGAAAGAAAAGGCACAGAAAGTAGATAAAAATTTGTATGCAGAAAGAACCCAAAGTAATTCGGTCAATCATAGCTACATTCCGCATTAATCTGAGCGATGAACCTGCCGGTGTACATTTTATTTCCATGTGTTCGGATAATCATTCTGCAACAGAAAAAGTATTTTTAATACATTGATGATATGATACGTATATTTTCCCTTCCTGGTTTTTTGATTTTTGTAATCTTTTTTTCTTTTCTACAGCCTGCAAAAGCACAAATCAGTGAAGGAGGAATTCCCCCCAGTTTTACAATAAAAGGCATTCCCGATAAATTTCAGGAGTATCTTCTTGCCACCCCTGACTATCAGCAATTAAAAGCGGAAGATGCCATAGAAAGCGAAAAAGGCAATCCCTATCGAATAGGAATAGCCATACCATTTGCTGTTAACCTGCAAAATGCAGGTACATGGACTAACTTTCCCACGGGAGGCAAAATATGGAGAATGAAAATAATGGTAAAAGAAGCCAGGGCACTGGGGCTATATTTCAGCAAATTTCACCTGCCTGAAGGTGCAAAATTCTTCATTTACGATGATGAACATAACCAGGTAAAAGGGGCTTATACTTCGGCAAATTCTTCAGAAAACGGGCTTTTTGCCGTGGAATATCTTACCGGCACAGCAATTACTCTTGAATTGTACCAGCCCAATATTACCGGAGACCCTCCCGAATTGGAAATTGACAACGTTGCCTATTTTTACAGGGGTGTTGAAACTATTAAATCTGAAAAATCTTCTGATCCATGCGAAGTGAATATCAACTGCAAAGAAGGCGACGGGTGGCAAAATCAGAAGCGGGGAGTTGTAAGGATATTGATAAGAAAAAATGGCTCATATTACTGGTGTACGGGATCACTGGTTAACAACACACGAAACGATGCCACGCCTTATGTTCTCACAGCAGATCATTGTGGAGAATCGGCTTCGGCAACCGATCTCAGTCAGTGGATATTTTATTTTAATTTCGAGTACGAAGATTGTGCAAATCAAGCCAGTACCCCTGTGTCGCAGTCGCTTACCGGAGCTGTCCGTATTGCCCACGGGGGTAACAGTGGCTCAACCGGTTCTGATTTTTACCTGGTTTTACTCGATAATGATATTCCTGTTCAATACAATCCATATTTTAATGGCTGGAGTATTTTGGCTCAGCCCAGTGTAAACGGAGTCTGTATCCACCATCCGGCAGGAGACGTGAAAAAAATCTCAACCTATACACAACCTTTGTTATCCGCTGAATGGATGAACAACGGATTGCAATCACATTGGGAAGTAGGCTGGAACGAAACTGCAAACGGACATGGTGTAACAGAAGGAGGCTCCTCAGGCTCTCCGCTTTTAGATTCATACGGAAGAATTGTTGGCACGCTTACAGGCGGGCTTTCTTCCTGTAATTCTCCTAATGAAAAAGATTATTTCGGAATGTTTCCCTACCATTGGGCTTCAAACGGCACCACTGACGACCAGCAGTTGAAACCCTGGCTCGACCCCGATAATACCGGAGTTTCTTATCTTGATGGCATTTCAAACAATCCCAATGCTGTTTATGCCGAATTTACTGCTGATGCCGATACCATACCCGTGGGTGGCAGCATCCGGTTTACCGATTATTCTGTCGGAAATATAAGCACTTACAACTGGCTTTTCGAAGGAGGCTACCCTATTTCTTTTTCAGGAAAGGAACCTCCTTCCGTTACTTATGATACTATCGGGGTTTTTAACACCACTCTTACCGTTGCAAACGAATTTTATACCCACAACAAAACACTTTCTGTATTCGTTGCTCCGAAAGTGTATCCAAATCCATTTTCAGACTATACTTTTCATATTGTCATGGGAAAATTATCTTCAGACGATAATGTAAACATCTCGCTCTACGACCCGTACGGAAGAGCGGTGAAATTTTACGCAGTAGACGAAAACAATGGGAAAAAAATTGTACTTAACCAATGTATTTCTGGTGTTTACATGCTTAGGGTAGAAAAAAACGGGCATACAAACGCACTAAAAATTGTCTGCGCTCGTTGAAGTTTCAACTAAGATTTTTATTCTTCAATTTATTATGATAAGCGCTACCTTATTACCTTCACTTGATGGTATCACCCAAAAAATCCTCCGGGCAGAACGACTGACTCCTGCTGAAGGAATTTTTTTGTACGAAAAAGCCGACCTTCCCCTGTTAGGTCTGTTAGCCAATGTTGTGAGAGAACAAAAAAATGACAAATATGTATTTTATAACCGGAATATTCACATCGAGCCTACCAATATTTGCATTTACAATTGCAGGTTTTGTTCCTATTCCAAAAAACCTGGAACTGACGGATGGGAATTTACTCCGGAGGAAATGCTCGAAAAGGTTAAAAATGCAGGAGATACCATTACTGAGGTACATATAGTTGGTGGCGTCCATCCCGACAGGGATGCAATTTTTTATGGCGAATTGATGCAACGGATTAAGCAGATTAAACCTGATATTCACATTAAAGCATTCACTGCCATTGAGTTGGATTTTATGATCCGCAAAGCTGGAATGAAGTTAAAAGAAGGATTAAAGTATCTGAAAAACTGTGGGCTCGATTCCATTCCCGGAGGTGGGGCGGAAATTTTTGACGAAGAAATCCGCAAACAAATCTGTAACAAGAAAAATAATGCCGACCGTTGGCTGGAGATTCACGAAACAGCCCACCAACTCGGGATACCTTCCAATGCCACCATACTGTACGGGCATGTGGAAAATTACACCCACCGCATTGACCATCTTACTCGCCTGCGTGAGTTACAGGACCGCACCGGGGGATTTCAGGCATTTATTCCACTGAAATACCGGAGTAAAAATAATGAAATGAGCAAAATAGGGGAAGTATCTGTAATTGAAGACATGAAAAATTATGCTTTTTCGCGTATTTACCTCGATAATATTCAACATATTAAAGCATATTGGCCCATGCTGGGCAAACAAATGGCACAATTAGCCCTCTCGTTTGGGGTTGACGATATGGATGGTACAATTAACGATACAACTAAAATTTATTCCCTTGCAGGTGCAGAAGATACAAAACCCGAAATGTCTTCATTGGAAATGATAAAGTTGATTGCACAGGCAGGAAGGATTCCGGCAGAAAGAGACTCCCTGTACAATATAATAAAAATAGACAGCTAAAATACAAGAATACAGTCCTGTTTTTCCCTTAAACAGAACTCCCTTTAACATACCGTCTCCATTTTTCTATAACCTCTTGCATATCTGGAGGTAAAACTGAATCAAACAGCATAAATTTTCCTGTTGCGGGATGAATAAACCCTAAAGAACGGGCATGTAATGCCTGACGGGGAATAATGGTAAAACAATTGTGTATAAATTGTTTGTATTTACTGAAGGTAGTTCCTTTGATAATTTCATTTCCTCCGTACGTGGCATCATTAAACAGAGGATGCCCGAGATATTTCATGTGTGCCCGTATCTGGTGAGTGCGACCCGTTTCCAACTGGCATTCGATGAGGGTAACATATCCAAAACGTTCAATCACTTCATAATGGGTAACGGCATGCCGCCCAAAATCTCCATCGGGGAAAACAGTTATAATTCTCCTGTCTTTAAAACTTCTGCCCACATTGGCTGTAAGAGTTCCCTCATCTTCCGAAAAATCGCCCCAAACCAAAGCAACATATTTTCTTTCAACGGTATGATTGAAAAATTGCTTTGCCAAAATACTTTGTGCAAGTTCATTTTTAGCCACCAGTAAAATTCCGGAGGTATCTTTGTCTATTCTATGGGCAAGATAGGGATGTGCTTTCTTTTCTCCATTTTGCAAAAAGTGGTATAGTAAAGCATTGACTAATGTTCCCATAAAATTACCATAAGCCGGATGCACTACCATTCCTGCCGGTTTATTTACCAAAATAATATCATCATCCTCGTAAACAATATTTAAAGGAATATTTTCGGGAAGTAGGGTTGTATCTCTCGGAGGGAAAGTAAGCAAAACCGTAATAATATCCCGAGGTTTTACCCGGTAATTTTGTTTTACAGCTTCATCATTTACCATAATACAACCGGCGCGAGTTGCCAATTGTATTTTGTGGCGCGAAATATTTTCTATTTTACTAAACAAGAACTTATCTATCCTCAGCAAACTTTGCCCTTTATCAACCACAAAACGGTAGTGCTCATACAACGCACTATTTTCTTCTGAAATTCCAGTGTTTTCTTCCATCGTTTGTGGCAGTGATGGTAAAATTAATCGGTAAGTACCATTTTACCTGTGTAGGACTGCTTTGTTACAGTGTTTTCAGCCCTGAGCACGTACATTCCTGCTGAAAGACCGCTGACATCAAAAACCTTTGAAGTAAAGATTTTTTGCATAACCAGGTTTCCGTAAACAGAATAAATGCTTATCAAAGTGTTTTGTTCCGGAAAACCGGCAGGTAAAATCACCGATATCTGCCTTCCCGACGATGGATTTGGTGCAACAACCAAAGAAACTTTTTCAGTAAAAGTTGGAGAATCAATACCATGTGTCTGCAATTCCTTTCCCACTACAGGTCGTATCATCAAGGCACCTGAATAAATACTCTGCAACCACTCGCTTCCCGTATTATAAAAAGTGTTGCTCCCGGCATTATTGTACAAATCGTAACCAATATTCAGGTTATCATCCGTTGTTTGCTGCCAACCAACATAAAATGTACGATGCTGATCGTCAAATATAAGCAAAGAATCATTAAAATAGTATGTTGCAAAATGGTTTTTAATATCCGGTGTTGAAACATATTTGCTGTACAACAATTCACCGGGCAGATTACGTTCATCAGCCCATACGCATAAATTGAAGTTTATGGGAGTAGATTCGTTGTACAAAGAATTAAAATAAATGCGGACAGCACGCAGGGTATCGGGGCGCGACAGTTGAAAGCGGTAAGCAAGCCGAGCACCGGCAGGGGTTAATCCATAACCGGCTTCAGGAGTACCATCGTCGTAAGCAAAATAATTGGTAAACTTTTGTAAAAAAGAAATTGTATCATTTTCCAGGTGTCTGAGGCTGGTATCATTGGTAAGGTAATGCTTTATTATGAACTGGATACTGTCCTCAGTTCCTATCGGAAAAAGGAAGTCAACCGGGGGACGGGCAAAAGGCTGATGGGTTACATAATTTTCCTCATAAAAGGGTTTTACCACATAACTTCCTCCATTGTAATCAGATACCGATAATCCATTTTCACGGGCTACGTTGTACTGATAAGTACAATTGTAATTTGTATTTCCCAGATTACTTATGTAGATGTTGAGCGAATCTTTCATCTCTTTGTCATAACTGGACCAGTAATGCTGATAAGGCATAGCTTCATATTTTTTTAGCATGGAAGGAGCCCTTCCCACAAATGTTATGTCCTTATATGTTGTATCTGCATGGTTTCTGCCATAATTAAGATAAACATAATCCACATTCCAGAAATCGCAATTGCTTTGCCAGCCCGGCAGAGTATTATCGGATATGCTGGCATAATTTACGAAACGAAAGCGGAAATCTTTATAAAAATAAGCATTGCTGTCGGTTATGGGAAGTATAACCTGATGAAAATAACTTCCATACTTAACTTTAAAGGCATCTACAGTCATACCTTCAGAACTCCATATCCGGTTCCATTTTTCAACTATGGTAGTATCAGTGGTGCCAAAGATGGTATCGAATTCTCTGGGTACCAAAAATTCGAGTATTAAAGAATCACCGGTTTCAGGAGCATTGCCCCTACCCTGGGGCTGGTAATAAAAACTCAGGAAAACCGAATCTTTAGGCGACAACGCCCTGGGATATGGCGAAAAAACCGAATCGAGTCGTATGGGCAACGAAGTAAGCTGATCAGCCCTGAATGGGAAAATACTGGCATTTTTATAAATATTTCCGTCATTATCAACGGCGTCTAAAGTAGCAGCGCCTATACTAACCGGGTATAAAGGATAATCATTGTTAATAAAAACAGCATCGTCAGCCCACTTGTCAACAGACGGAAAAATATCCTGACCGGAAAAATCTTCAAAGAAAGGAAGCAACAAAGTATCCTGGGTAAGCTTACCTTTTTCGTGGAGAAGTAATTTTTTGCTCTCACGGATAACAGGATTGCCTGATAAACCGGATATCTGCTCCTGGCAGTATATACTTCCTATGGAAAAAAAAATAAGAACCAAAAAAAGTGTTTTTTTCATTCGTAAATAATTTGTTTTTTATTGGTCGGGCAAAATCCGCATATGAGTTTTTCATCCATGTTTTTCATTGACGAATATGTCCGTTTCATTTATCTGAATACTATTTTAGAGAATCGCTTTTATATTTTTTTATATATAAATCAAAATCAAACTCTTCATCAGAACGATACCAAACATCAATTACATCACCCTGATTCACATAAGTAGAGTTGCTGTAAACAGGATTTTGTCTGTATATACGGGCATGCGTAGTGTCGCGTTCATCTTCAAATATTTCCGTACCCACATTCAAAGCATTTTTCCCAAGCAGGCGTTTTGCCTGGCTTTGTTTCAATCCTATTAAAAAAGGAATAGGAATTTTTCCATTGCCCAGCCCCGAACCCAATACAAGGTCAATTTCCGACCCTTTATTTAGCAAAGTACCGGCAATAACCTGCCTTCCCCTGTACAATTGTTCTAAAACTGCATTTTTAGCTATATCAGGCTTGTAGCTGAGTTCGCCCACATTAAGCCCATAAGTTTCCAGAGTAGCAGAAGCCTGCCGCAGCGACAAATCAGTAAGGTCAGGCATTTTCACCCGCTCGGGAAGTACGGCTATCACAGTAAGATATATCATCCGGTTACGTTTTACCTTTGAACCGGGTAAAGGTTCCTGCGAAAAAACCATTCCGGGTTCACGTTTTGGATCATATATTGAATCAATAATTTTAATCATGAAATCTTTACTGGGCAAATCCTTGATTTGCGTATATTTCATTCCTACATAATCGGGAACAACAAACTCCTCGCCATGGTGGGTATAATAATTGAATGACTGAAATACAATGAATATTAAAATAAATGTGATAATTACAGAAATAAGAAAATGCTTAAGATAAACTCTTTTTTTTACAAAACTAATGAAACCCATGACAGTGTATTTCAGGAATAGGTTGACAACAGGTAAAAGAATAACAGTAAATTACCCTTTTTATTGTTTTTATGCCGCAAAGATAATAAGTTTATGCATTATTGTGTAATGCGTAAAATGTATTTACTTTTGCCATATATTGTAAAAATGATGAAAAAGAATATTGCACTTGTTGCCGGAGGTGATTCCGGGGAATATGAAATTTCGATAAAGAGCGGAATAGCGGTGAAAAAAAACATCAACCCTGATCTTTACAATGTTTATCCTATTGTCATTAAAGGCGATACATGGCTATACAAAGGTAATGAAAACGAAATAAGCGTAGTAGATAAAAACGACTTCAGTATCAAGATAGCTGATCAAAAAATTAATTTTGATTGTGTTTTCATAGCTATTCACGGCAGTCCTGGCGAAGACGGGAAATTGCCCGGGTATTTCGACCTGCTCAATATACCCTATACTTCCTGCGATATGTTCACATCTTCGGCAGGTTTCAAAAAAAATTTCACCAACTGTATTGTCAGTTCCTTCAATATTCAGACTGCCAAATCTCTCACGGTGAAGGACGACAGCAATATCACACTCGAAAAAATTGTCAGCGAAATTCAGATGCCCTGTTTTGTAAAGCCGGTCCGTTCTGGTTCCAGTGTTGGAGTTTCAAAAGTAGCCAAAGTAGAACAGCTACCGGCTGCCATGCAAAAAGCTTTCGCAGAAGATAATGAAATACTTATAGAAGAAGCTATTATAGGCAGAGAAATTGCCTGCGGAGTTATAAAATCGCTGGGTAAAACATATGTTTTGCCTCTGTGTGAAATCGTTACGCACAACGAATTTTTCGATTATGAAGCCAAATATACTGAAGGAAAATCCGTTGAAATTGTTCCGGCACCTTTATCTGCCAAGGAGGAAACGCTGTGCAAAGTCACTTCTTCTTTTTTATACGAACAATTAAATTGCAAAGGTGTGGTAAGGTTCGATTACATACTTACCGGAAAAGGCTTATTCTTTCTTGAAATGAACACCGTTCCCGGATTTACAGAAGAAAGTATTATTCCGAAAATGGTTCGCGAAATGGGATGGAATGTCAGTAACCTTTATTCCATGTTGATTGAAGATGCCTTAGCTTGTAAAAAAGCCTAAGAGTTACCGGCACGCATTAAAAAATCAATCAGTTTATTTACAGCCATCCCCCTATGGCTGATACGGTTTTTTTCCTCCATTCCCATTTCGGCAAAAGTGATGTTGTAGCCTTTGGGCTGAAAAATGGGGTCGTAGCCGAAACCTTTTCCCCCAGCCCTTTCGTGGCGCAGGATTCCGCAAACTTTTCCTTCAAAAAAAAATTCTTTCCCATGAAAAATCAACGAAATTACAGTTCTGAAACAAGCCGTACGGTCGGTAAAATGTGCCAATTCATTCAATACTTTATCAATGTTATCATCAAAACTCTTGTTTTCTCCGGCATAACGCGCCGAATACACCCCTGGTTTCCCGTTCAAAGCGGCAATTTCCAAGCCGGTGTCGTCACCAAAGCAGTTTAGTTCATATTTTTCAAAAATATATTTTGATTTCAGGGAAGCATTTCCTTCAAGTGTGTCGGCAGTTTCCGGTATGTCTTCCTCACATCCTATATCTTTAAGGCTTAATACTTCAAAGCGCTTTCCGATAATATTACGCAGTTCTTCAATTTTATGTGCATTGTTGGTCGCAAAAACAAGAGGGGTTTTGTTCATGGTTATAAAGTATTTAGAAATGATGATAAGATTCATTTTTGAGAATGGTAAAAGCCCTGTACAATTGCTCAACAAATAGCAATCTCACCATCTGGTGCGAAAAGGTCATTTGAGAAAGAGAAAGTAGTTGGTCGGCTCTTTGCAGTATTTCGTTCGAAAAGCCATAAGGACCCCCTATAATAAAATATAGGTTGCGAACGCCGGAATTTATCTGTTTTTGCAGAAATTCTGAAAAAGCAACCGAAGTGAATTCCTTACCGTGTTCATCAAGTAAAACAACGTAACCCGCAGCAGGTATGCTCTTTATAAAAGCCTCACTTTCTTTTTGTTTCTGCTGTTCGATGGCAAGGTTTTTGCTATTTTTAAGCGAAGGTACAACGATGATTTCAAAAGGTATGTAATGTACCAGCCTTCCGGTATATTTCGTTATCCCTTTTGTAAGGTATTCATCTTCCGTTTTTCCGGAAAGTAAAAGTGTTATTTTCATACCTTCGGCTGTAAAATAATTATTTGCAAATTTAATTTGTACTTTTGTGTAAACAAAGTAATCAGTAAATGAAACATTTTTATCAATATAAACCGCTGGTAATATTATTTTTACCATTCCTGTTGATGGCATTTATCACGGCTGACAAACCTGCCGACGACATTACTTCTGCTATTCGAAACGGTGATGCCAAATCCTTGGCAAAGTATTTCCATACTAACCTTGATGTAACCATTAGCGATACCGAAGGCACTTACAGCAAAGCCCAGGCAGAAATGATAGTTAAGGATTTCTTTTCCAAAAACCCACCCAAGTCATACAAAATCAATCATCAAGGTAATTCTACCGATGGTTCGGGTTTTATTATCGGTACTTACACTACATCGCAAACCACTTTCAAAAATTATATTCTTCTAAAAAAATTTGCTGATAAAATTCATATCATACAACTGCGGTTTGAGAAAGAATAATTTTTTCTCCTAATTTTTTTCCTTTTCTCCTAATCATTATTTCAATTTCTTATATCCCATGACCATCGAACAAATTATAAACCAAGCTCTTATAGAAGATATTGGAGATGGCGACCACACTTCGCTGGCAACTATTCCGCACGATAAAAATGGGAAAGCCCGTTTGTTAGTTAAACAGGATGGGATACTTTGCGGAATGGGGATAGCCAAAAAAGTATTTCAGATGACTGACAGTACCCTGCAATTTTCTCAAAATTTATCAGACGGTATGCAAATCCATATGGGAGACATTGCCTTTACGATTGAAGGAAAAGCGATTTCTATACTTTCTGCCGAACGCTTGGTTTTGAATTTTATGCAAAGAATGAGCGGCATTGCCACTTTTACATATCAGGTAGTTAATCAATTACAAGGACTGAATACCAAAGTGTTAGACACAAGAAAAACTACTCCTAACCTGCGGGTTTTAGAGAAATATGCTGTAAAAACAGGCGGGGGCGAAAATCATCGCTTCGGACTGTATGACATGATAATGATTAAAGATAACCACGTTGACTTTGCCGGAGGAATAGAAAATGCCATAGCAGCCACCCGTGAATACCTGCTGAAAAAAGGCAAAAATCTGAAAATTGAAATCGAAGCCCGAAATATTGTTGAAGTACAAAAAATTATGCATACAGGGGGAGTACACCGTATTATGTTCGACAACTTTACTCCCGAAGCAATGAAAGAAGCTGTTCTGCTTATCAATGGAAAATATGAAACAGAAGCTTCAGGAGGAATTACGCTGGAAAATATCCGGCAATATGCAGAAACAGGAGTGGATTACATTTCGGTAGGTGCTTTAACCCATCAGATTAAAAGCCTTGATATGAGTCTGAAAGCCGTTAAATAATACAAGTCGGTATTTAATCCGTTGCCATAAAACAACTGAGTAATTAGCAAGTTGCCAAAATAAATTATAAGCAGAACACCCGCCAGCAAGGTAAAATTAACTAATCTTTATTCCAACAACCATCGGAACAGATAAAGCCGATACTAAGCTCAATCAAAGCATCGTTAATATATCCGTATTCAAATTATCCCTGAAAATCGTTTATTTTCAATGCAATGTTTCAGCTCTTGATTTATATTAATAGTCTACTCTTTCTAATTTGCTCATTACATACAAAATCCGGCTTTGTTTTCGCTGAACATATGCCGAAGGATGTGCCGGGTTCCATCTGCGGGGATTAGGTAAAACAGCAGCGATGAGCGCCGCCTCACGTTTTGTGAGGTTTTTTGCAGATTTCCCAAAATATGTCTGTGAAGCCATTTCTGCCCCATAAATTCCATTACCCATTTCAATTACATTCAGATACACCTCCATGATGCGTTTTTTACTCCACGTGGTTTCGATAAGAAGGGTAAAATACACTTCCAGCCCTTTGCGTAGCCAGGTGCGGTCGGGCCAGAGAAATACATTTTTAGCGGTTTGTTGCGTAATAGTACTTGCTCCCCTTAACCGTTTGCTGTGCTTATTCATTTTTGCAGCTTTTTGTATTGCCTCAAAATCAAATCCATAATGTTCATTAAAATGATTATCTTCCGAAGCTATCACTGCCATTACCAAGTTGTTGGAAATTGCATCCAGGGATACCCAGTCTTTTTTTAATTTCAATGCATCATTATCGAAAGCCTGCCCAACAACACGGATGCACATTAGGGGCGTAACCGGTGGAGGAACAAAGCGATAAAGCAATGCTGTACCAATGGTAGAAACAAAAAAGAAAATACAAAAACGTTTGATGAACCTTAGGACTTTTTTTTTGAAATTTTTTGTTTTCAATGTATTGTAAGGTAGATGAATTAAATATCCGATATCTATTGAAAATAGGTAATCTCCGGCAGGCAAATATAATTATATTTTGTAAGTTTGCGAACAATTTTTTTAGCTCCTAATAAAAATACTAACAAATCTATATTAAATAAATATCTATATAACTGTAATTTATGAGTAAATACATCGGAATCCGCCACGAAGACAAGTATACGCTTGAGCGAAGAACTCCTTTAACACCCAAACACGTTGAACGCCTTATCAAAACAAAAAAACTGGATTTTATCGTTCAACATTCAGACAAACGTATTTTTAATGATGAAGAATACGTAAAGGCAGGAGCCACAATTTGCAATAACCTCAATCAATGTTCAATCATCCTGGGAGTTAAAGAAATTCCGAAAGAATTTTTTGAAACAGAAAAAACTTATGTGTTTTTTTCACACGTGATTAAAGGGCAGTCTTATAACATGCCAATGCTTAAGCGAATGATGGAGATGAAATGCAACCTGGTGGACTACGAAAAAATAGTGGACGATCAAAACAAACGACTTATTTTTTTCGGGAAATATGCAGGGCTCGCCGGTATGATTGATAGCCTGTGGGCACTGGGCTTGCGTTTACAATATATGGGTTACGACACTCCTTTCCTGAAAATACGGCAGGCTAGGCACTATGCTTCACTGGATGCAGCAAGAACAGACATTTCTGCCGTCGGACAGGAAATTGCCGAAAAGGGAATGCACCCTGCTTTGCAACCGTTTACAGTGGCTTTTACCGGATACGGCAATGTTTCCAACGGAGCCCAGGAAATCCTAGGGCTACTGCCAGTAAAAGAAATTTCCCCCGAAAAACTCCTAAGCCTGAAAGACAGAAGTCATTTACCCAATAACCTGATATACAAGGTGGTGTATAAAGAAGATCAACTTGTTTCGCCTATTGACCCTGACACTGTTTTTGATTTACAGGATTATTATACACATCCCGAAAAATACAAAAGCAGCTTTGCACCCTATATCCCCCACATTTCCATATTAATGAACTGCATGTACTGGGATGCCCGTTATCCGAGAATCCTTACGAAAGACCATCTTGAAAAAATGTACAGCAATGGTTCTGCTCCGAAATTGAAAGTGGTAGGCGACATTTCGTGCGACGTGGGAGGGGCTGTAGAAAGTACCATAAAAGCCACCCTTATTGAAGATCCTATTTATGTGTATAATCCGTTTTCCCGCAGTATTACTATGGGTCATGAGGGTGAAGGATTGTTAACCATGGCTGTTGACATTCTTCCCAGCGAACTGCCACGCGATGCCTCCAACGGATTCAGCGATGTACTGGTGAATTTTATAAAACCCATTGCGGATGCAGATTTCGATGTGCCTTTTGAAGACCTCGACCTCCCTCGCGCTATTAAAAAAGGGCTAATTTTGCTTAAAGGCAGGCTGACACCCGAATTTAAATACATCGAACAATACTTATAAAAAACAGATAGCAATAAATAGTTTTTATACTGTTTATTCCCTATTCCATACAACATAAATGTCAAAATATTATAAGAATAAATCATAAATTCACAACCTAATTATCTTATTAAAATATTCCTAAATATGAAAAAAGTATTGATACTCGGAGCCGGTTTAGTGGTAAAACCTATCGTTCACTACCTGCTCAACAAGGGATTCCAGGTAACAGTAGCCACCCGGACACGATCGAAAGCCGAAGAAATGATTGCCGGACATCCCAATGGAACCGCTTTAGCCTGGACTGTCGAAGATCAGGATACACTTGATAACCTGGTAGCAAAGCACGACCTTACTGTAAGCCTCCTTCCTTACCTTCACCATGTTATGGTTGCCAAGCATTGCTTAAAACATAAAAAAAACATGGTTACCACTTCCTATGTAAAGCCCGAAATGCAAGCATTGGATGCCGAAGCAAAAGCGGTAGGTATTATCATCCTGAATGAAATGGGACTCGACCCCGGCATTGACCATATGTCGGCTATGCGTATTATAGACCATGTACATACCAAAGGTGGAAAAATTGAAGAGTTTTATTCGCTGTGCGGTGCATTGCCAGGGCCCGAAGCTGCCGATAACCCATTCAAATACAAATTTTCATGGAGTCCTAAAGGCGTGGTAATGGCAGGCAACAACGATGCAAAGTTCCTCAAGGCAGGAAAAGTAATCGAAATTCCTACCGAAAACCTTTTTAAAAATCCTTTAAAAGTGGACTTCCCGGGTGTTGGTTTGCTTGAAGTGTATCCCAACCGCGATTCTATTTCATATATGGATATTTATGGCATACCCGAAACAAAAACCATCATGCGTGGTACTTTCCGTTTCAAGGGTTGGTGCGAAACCATTGATGCCATGAAAAAAATGAAACTTATTTCCTATGATAAAATGGATTTTACCGGTAAAAGCTATGCCGATTTTGTGGCAATGATGATAGGAACCAACGATTCTTCAAATATCCGGCAATAGTTGCCCATTTTCTGCAATTAGACAATAATGCCCATGCTTTACAAGCAATGGAATGGCTTGGACTTTTCTCAGGCGAACCCATGAGTCGCAACGAAGATTCTCCCTTCGAAATTACCTCCGACCTGATGATTGCAAAAATGGAATTAGGTAATAAAGAACGCGATATGGTAGTAATGCAACATACTTTTCTTGCAAGCTACCCTAATGGAACCAAAGAAGTAATCCGTTCGCGTATGCTCGATTTCGGAACACCTGCAACTGATACTTCCATTGCCCGTACCGTGGCTTTGCCGGCAGCTATCGGCGTAGAAATGATTCTGGAAGGAAAAATTGTAGAAAAAGGCGTGTATCGTCCTGTGCTTCCAGGTATTTATAACCCTGTGCTCAACCAACTCGAAACCATGAACATCAAAATGGTGGAAGAATACGGCTTGCCCGAAAGCGAAAATATTCATTAAAAACAGTCCCTGGCTTGGATTACCCGGAGAATTTTTTTACGAAGTAAAAAACCCGGGCAGTCTAAGTCATATAACCTGAGTCCGGGATAAAATATGTTTTCCATCTGCCCGATGATAACCCGTCAGGGTTTTAATATTCATAGAAAGAATTTTTTATGAATCCTCCGTCAGGAGATTAATAATTAATCGCCTGCGGTGAAATGCAACATGCTGAAATATTGCAGGAATGGTTTGCAATTTTACGCCAAACCCAGGTTATGAGTACAGAAATGTTTATCTGAAATCTGAAATTGGCTAATCTAAATTCAGACACCCCTACTGGAAAGATAAATTCGGCGATTCCAGACTTAGATTCCCCCATTGGAGAGATATATTCCATGATTCCAGACCTGGATTACCCAATCTGAAATCTGCAATCGTCAAATCTAACATCAGATTACCCCATTGGAAAGATAAATTCGGCGATTCCAGACTTAGATTCCCCAATCTGAAATCTAAAATCATCAAATCTGAAATCAGATTACCCCCCTGGAAAGATAAATTCCATGATTTCAGACTTGTTTGTATTATAGCAAAATCGGATGCAATAGTGGAAGTTGTACTATTACATCATCACCCTGGTGAAGCATGGTTTGGGGTACTTTTATGGGCTTTTAACTCCCCTTCCCCCCAAAAAAGCATAAAAAATCCTCAGAGGGTTGATAATTCCTGTTTCTGTTTCCTTGTAAGCGAATCTACAATCAGGGCATAGGAATCATCCACCCATTGCAGTAGGAGGGTATCGCTGACCGTTTCATCACATATAATTGTATTCCAGTGCATTTTATTCATATGATATCCAGGCAATACACATGAGTAGCGTTCGCGCAATTCAAAAGCCTTGTCGGGGTCGCATTTTATGTTTATGGTATAAGGTACAGAATCGAGCGAAATAAGAATAAATATCTTTCCCATTACCCTTACAACTAAAGTTACATCATCAAACGGAAATCCCTCTGTTACCCCTTTTTTCAAGAGGCAATATTCACGTAAATATTCAATATTCATGATTTTAAACTAATTAAAGTTTTTTCATTTGTTAATTTATCAAAAAAAAAAACGGCATACAGTATATATTCCTTACTTTTGCAACCTTTGGGTAATTAATTTCAAAATTAACTTTTCTTTATCGAAAAACATCAACAAATTATAAATTATGTCATTATTGCAAAAAACATCCGAGCTCAAGCGGCGAATGCGCGAAGCGCGCGCCGGTGGAGGTGAAAAAGCCATCGAAAAGCAGAAAGCAGGTGGAAAAATGACCGCACGTGAACGTATTATTGCGTTGCTTGACCCTAAATCGTTTCATGAATATGACCTTTTTGCCGAACATGCCGGAAAAGATTTTAATATGGGTGAGAAATACCTTCCCGGCGATGGAGTAATTACCGGAACTGGAAACATCAATGGATTTCCCGTTTGTATTTATGCGCAGGACTTTACTGTTGCAGGTGGTTCGTTGGGATGGATGCATGCCAAAAAAATAACCAAAATCATGGACCATGCCATGAAATTGAAAGTACCCATCATAGGAATCAACGATTCAGGAGGTGCACGTATTCAGGAAGGAGTAAATTCACTGGCAGGTTATGGCGAAATTTTTTACCGTAACACCCAGGCTTCAGGAGTTATTCCTCAAATTTCGGTAATACTGGGCCCTTGTGCCGGAGGTGCAGTGTATTCCCCTGCGCTCACCGACTTTGTGTTTGTGGTGGATAATATTTCCAAAATGTTCATTACCGGACCCGAAGTAATAAAAACAGTTTTAGGTGAGGAAATTACAATGGAAGAATTAGGGGGTGCCCGTGTACAGGCAGAAATTACGGGAAACGCCCATTTCTTTTCCGAAAGCGAACAGGAATGCTTTAACCAAATAAAACAGCTTTTCAGCTATATCCCCTGGAACAATACCAAAAAAGCAGATCCTTTTCCCAAAAAACCACCTAAAACACGACTATACCACATTGAAAAAATTTTTCCCACCAACCCCAAACAACCTTACGACGTACGCAATATTATCCGTTCCGTTTCTGACGACTCCGAATTCTTCGAAGTGCAAGCCGGATGGGCAGGAAATATTGTAATCGGGTTTGGGAGAGTTGCCGGTCAAACTATTGGCTTTGTTGCTAACCAACCCCTTGTGCTGGCAGGCGTGCTTGATGTGGATTCTTCGAATAAAGCTGCACGTTTCATCCGGTTCTGCGATGCATTCAATATCCCCTTAGTTACATTTGTGGATTTACCCGGTTACCTCCCCGGGGTTGATCAGGAACATGCCGGCGTTATTCGCCATGGAGCCAAGGTATTATATGCTTACTCCGAAGCTTCTGTACCTAAAATCACAATTATTGTCCGTAAAGCTTATGGCGGAGGATACATAGCCATGTGTTCGCACCACCTTAAAGCAGATTTTGTATTCGCCTGGCCCACTGCCGAAATAGCAGTTATGGGACCCGAAGGGGCTGCCAATATTATTTTCAGAAGTGAAATAAAAAGTGCTGAAAACCCCGAAGAAATGCGTAAGCAAAAAATTAAGGAATACAAAGAAAAATTTGCCAATCCTTATGTAGCAGCAGCATATGGATACGTGGACGCAGTAATAGAACCGAATGAAACCCGCAATATGCTCATCCATGCCATCGAAATTTCTTCTGATAAAGATGAAGCCCGCCCCAACAAAAAACACGGCATTCCTCCTTTTTAATGCTTGCAAACTATTGCATATTAAGCATTTTATTTATTTAATTTGATCTTTATGGAAGACAAAGCAAAGAAAGAAGACAAAGATGCCATTCAGGATGAAATCAAAACCTTTTTGCTCCTCGAGGAAGGCAAATTCAAAACCAGGTTCTCAAAAAAGTACATGTTGCGAAAACCCTACACGCCTCCCAATCCCAAACATATTATTTCATTTATTCCCGGTACTATTCGCAAAGTGATGGTAAAAAATGGCAGCAAGGTAAAAAAAGGTGATGATTTATTACAACTGGAAGCCATGAAAATGGTAAACCAACTACTGGCACCTATGGATGGGGTAATAAAGAAAGTGCATGTAAAACAAGGAGACCTGGTAACTAAAAACCAGCTTCTCGTTGAACTGGCTTAAAGAGAGCGTTAGTTTCTTCAATATAATCCAAAATCGGGATTTTCCCTTCCCCTGTTTTAGAGGATGTAACTACCATCATAGGAAGCTGTTCCCATTGTTTTAAAAGAAATTCTCTATAGGCACGGGCATTAGTATCAAGCTGACTACGTGTGAGCTTATCCGTTTTTGTAAAAAGAATTACAAAAGGAAGCTTATGGGTTCCCATCCATTCAATAAATTGTATATCAATGGGTTGTGGTTCTATTCGAGCGTCAATCAACACAAAGGTTGTAAGCAGGTTTTGCCGCTGCAGCAGGTATTGATTACTCATTTTTCCCCATTTTTCACGGAAAGTTTTCGAAACATGTGCATAGCCATAACCGGGCAAATCCACCAGGTACCAATTTGCATTAATAAGAAAATGATTGATAAGTTGGGTCTTACCGGGCTGTGACGAAGTTTTTGCAAGCCCCTGTTTTCCAGTAATGGTATTTATTAACGACGATTTTCCTACGTTCGACCGGCCAATGAACGCATATTCGGGAAGTTGAGGAACAGGGCACTTGTTTACAGTTGTATTGCTGCAAATAAATTCTGCCAATCGTATAAGCATCTGGATTATATTTATTTATAAGTCATCAAATGACGTTCCTTTTTGGCAGGATAAATGTCGTCTATCGTTATCAGAATTCCTGTTTCTTCCACGGCACCAAATCCTTCATTAATTGCAGTACCAAACATCCTCATTGTTGACGACAGATTCATGTAAGCATTTACTAAGGGAGGAATATTTTCATTGCAATTTCTTACGGCTTTATTAAGAATTTTATAATCAGCGTTATAATTCTTCCCAATAAAAATGGATTCAAGTTCGGCAAGAGAAGTTTGCCGTAATACCGGAACAATCGGACTAATCAGGAGTTGGGTGTCAAAAAAATACTTTTCAATAAAAAATAAAATCATGTCCCGGGCTTTGATGTTGAAATGGGGATACATGGTTATTTTTCCAAAAAAGTATTTTATTCCGGGATAGTCAATAATTAAAGCGCCCAAGCCATCCCAAAGATTATCGAGCGAATACATGCCTCTGCGCATATTTGTAAGCGGCTGGTAAAGAGGTTGCACAAATGATCGTCCCAATTCTATGGTAACAGGAAGGTAATTTTTCAGAAACTCCTTCGAAAAATCAAACAATTCGCTTGTTGCGAGATGGGGTTTTCCGTCGGGTTGAAAAATAATATCCTTGCAGTTAATGAATCGGTATCCTCCTACTATTTCCTTATCCCGGGGATTCCATACAATCAATTGCTGGTAGGCATCAGTGCAGGTATCAAACTCATCAATATCCACAGCCTTACCTGTTCCGCCCCCTGCTCCCCGAAAGGAAATCTCACGCAATCGTCCTATTTCGAGCATAACATTAGGCGAATTATGTGCAGAAATAATATATATCAGATTATTACCTTTATTTGTTTTGCGCTGAAGTTTGTTAGAAATAAGTTCTTTTTCAAGTAGTTTTTTTTCAATCGGACTGATAATATCTTCCATACTCAATAAATTATTAATTGTTAACACGGGATATAAAACTGCTATAATCGCCGTTTTCTATGGCATATACATGTTTTTTTACCAGGTTAGCCCATTCTGAATCATTATATTTTTTGTCGAAAATTGTATATGGGATAGAAGTGCCAAATCGTATCCGGATGACTTTGTTTTTTTGTTTTATCATTTCATCCACCAAGTAAAGCATTTCTATATTCACTTTTATTCCCAAAAATTTTCTCAGATTAGCCAGATTATAAAAAAAACCGGAATTACTTCCTGAAATATGTACAGGAATTATATCGCGCTGGTATTTGCGGGCTTTACTGATAAATGTTTTTTTCCACTCTAAATCAACGACCTTACCTTTTATTTTACGTGAGCACAAGCCAGCCGGAAAATACAATAAAGTTTTATTCGAGGCAAAAGTTTCGTCAAACACCGCAAGATTTGCTGCATTTCTTCCATGTTTATTGATGGGGATAAACACATCCTTTAAGTTAGGAAGGTTGAGCAATAAGTCATTTACCGGAAAAACAATGTCTTTGCGCACTTTACCGGTTACATACATTAATGCCATACCATCCAAGCCACCCAACGGATGATTGGCTGCCAAAATATACCGTCCTTCGGTTGAAATATTTTCAAGACCTTCGTACTGAATAATAACCCCAAATTCATTTAATATAGCTTCTATAAATTCAAGTCCAAATTTTGACTGGTGCTCTTCAAGGTAGCCGTTTAACTCCGTTTCGTGGATTATTCTTTTAAGGTAACTCAAAATAAAACGAGGAAGCATTTTTGCTAACCGCTCGCTCTTACTCTTAATAACGCTTTCAAGATTAATGAATTCCTTTTGGGGTAAATTAATAGTATCCTCCTTCAAGTACATCGTATTCCTGTTTTTTTCGGAAAACAAATGTAAAAAAAAATAAGTCAATGGATTCTTAATTTTTTGTAAAATTTAAAATATTTGTTTTTCAAAACATTCTGTATCTATCGTTTTTTCTGATTTTCTATTCTATAAATTATCAAATACTTACAATAACATTTCTTCATAGAACTGTATTTAAAAAATCAGCTTTCTACTTTACGGTTACATTCACGATGAGTTTTTCTACAAACAGTTATACCCATACTCTACAATACAATCTCCCACTTTTTCTTTATTATAATACACTGTTTATCTTGTTTTTAAAAAAACTCTCAAAAAAATTATCAAAAAGTTATTAACAACACAAATTTGTATATATCTATTTTACAATAATATATATAGCAAAGATTGATTTATTCCTCATTTTGTTAATATTTAGTAGGGGGAAATTATGGGAGATTGTGGGAGATTTTTTTATAAATTTACATCACAAAAATTCCAAGTCATCCGGAACCACTTAAAATGATAAATATCAACGGTGTATATGAATGTAGAATAGATGCAAAAGGAAGGTTTCCTTTTCCTGCTGCATTAAAGAAACAGCTTGCAAGCCAATTAGCTGACGGATTTTTTATGAAAAGAGGAATTTTTCAGCCCTACATCGAACTCTATACCATGGAAGTTTGGCAACTTGAAAAAAGTAAATTGATTAAAATAAATGAATACCAGAGTAAAAATGTAGAATTTGTTCGTAAGCTTCTCGCATATTCAAGAGAAGTTGAACTGGATCCCGCTGGCAGGTTGATGATTTCAAAAGATTTAGCCAGTTATGCAGGAATTACCAAAGATATAGTTGTCGCCACAGCAATCAACAAAATGGAAATTTGGGATAAAAAAGCCTACGAAAAGTCCATTGAATTCACTCCGCAGGAATTTGCAGCCGATGTGGAACGTATAATGACCGATGAAGTATATAAAGATATAAGGGGAGAATAAAAATGTACCACATTCCTGTCTTACTGAAAGAAAGCATTGATTTGCTCGAAATACAACAGGGAGGAGTGTATGTAGACGTTACTTATGGCGGAGGCGGCCATACCCAAGAAATGTTTGCAAGGGCAGCAGGAAATGTGCGGGTTATTGCTTTTGATCAGGACGCCGATGCAATAAAAAACAAAATTGACAACAACAATTTATTACTTTTAAATCAGAATTTCAGATACTTAAAAAACTTTTTGCGTTTATATAATACATTACCGGTTGATGGGATATTAGCTGACTTGGGAGTTTCATCTCATCAGTTTGACGCTCCCGATAGAGGGTTTTCCATACGCTTAGGTGGTGAACTTGATTTGCGGATGGACAGAAAAAAAACCTCAACTGCAGCAACAATTATCAATACCTATACTGAAAAAGGCTTAGCAACATTGTTTCATACATTCGGGGAAATAAAAAACGCCGGGAGGCTGGCAAAACAAATTATCGAAGCCAGAAGGGTAAAGTCCATTCAAACGATTGAGGAATTTATTGCAGTTATTGAAACCTGCATTAATAAAAAAAATGAAAATAAATACTTAGCTCAGGTATTTCAGGCTTTACGCATCGAGGTGAATCACGAACTGGAAGCACTGAAAGAACTGCTTATCCAATCGGCTGAAGTCTTAAAACCTGGGGGCAGGCTGGTCATAATATCCTATCAATCATTGGAAGACAGGTTGGTGAAAAATTATTTGCGTTCCGGGAATTTTGAAGGAACCATTGAAAAAGATTTTTTTGGCAATGTACAAACTCCCTGGAAAGTAATTACCCGCAAACCCATAACTCCGAACGAAGAAGAAACAGTAAAAAATAACCGCGCCCGTAGCGCAAAACTGAGAGC